>NZ_BAAGPR010000031.1:0-68707 GCF_054783955.1 Streptomyces mayteni
TGGGGCGCCGCGCCCGCGCTCGCCGCCGGCCGCCCGGCGCGGCTGCCCCGCGCGCTGCCGCTGGTGGTCGGGTGGCTCGGGTCAGGCTCGCTGTTCGCCTGGAGCTGCTGGAAGCTGCCGCTCACCCTCTATGTCGCGCTCGCCGAGCCCGCCGACGTGCTGCCGCCCGAGCAGCCGGCCGTCGCCGTCGCGCTCCAGGCCGTGGCGATCCTGGCCGGCGCGACGCTGCTGCGGGCGCTGACCCCGGGCCGGGGCGCCCGCGCCGGGAACGCGGACGTCATCGGGGCGCGCGGCGGGGATTGACGGCCTGGGCAGCCGGATCGATAGTCACCCTTGGGAGCGCTCCCAAGGCGGGGGCTGACCTCGCGCGCCCGCGTGGCCGCGACCAGCCGCCGCCTCACCTCGGCCGTCCACCCACCCATCCCGAGGAGCGTCGATGCCTCCCTCCCGACGACGCCGGCTCCGCCGGCTCCTGGTGCTGCTCGTCACCCTGCTGGTCGCGACCGGCACGAGCCTCACCGCGCAGTCCGCCACGGCTGCCACCCCCACCCGGGTCATGCTGCTCGGGGACTCCATCACCGGCAACAACGGCTGCTGGCGCGCGCTGCTCTGGCAGCACCTCCAGGCCGCGGGACACACCGACGTCGACTTCGTCGGCACCCTGCAGAACCCCTACTGCCAGGGCAGCTTCGACGTCGACAACGAGGGCCACGGCGGTTTCCAGGCCACCGGCATCGCCAACGACAACCAGCTCCCCGGCTGGCTCTCCGCCACCAGCCCCGACATCGTGATGATGATGCTCGGCACCAACGACGTGTGGAGCCACCTGCCCACCGCCACCATCCTGGACGCCTACACCCGGCTGCTCGGCCAGATGCGGGCCGACAACCCGGACGTCAGGCTGATCGTCGCGCAGATACCGCCGATGAACCCCAGCGGCTGTTCCGACTGCGCCCAGGGCGCGGTCGCGCTCAACGCCGCCATCCCCGGCTGGGCCGCCGCGAACGGCACCGACCGTTCGCCGGTCACCGTGGTCGACCAGTGGACGGGCTTCAGCACCGCGACGGACACCACCGACGGCGTGCACCCCAACGAGACCACCGGCATCCAGAAGTTGGAGAGCCGCTGGTTCCCGGCGCTGGCCGCGGCGCTCGGCGAACCGGGCCCAGGGCCAGGCCCGGATCCCGAACCGGGCACCGGAACCTGCCGGGTCACGGCCGCCGTCAACGGCTGGAACACCGGTCTGACCGCCGCCCTCACGGTCACCAACACCGGCACCACCGCGGTCAACGGCTGGTCGCTGCGCTTCACGCTGCCCGCCGGCCAGACCATCACCTCGGGCTGGAACGCCACCTACAGCCCCACGTCCGGCACGGTCACGGCCGCCAACGCGTCCTACAACGGCACCATCGCGCCGGGAGCCAGCGTCGGGATCGGCTTCCAGGCCACCCACACCGGCAACGCGGCGGCCCCCACCGGCTTCGCCCTCAACGGCGGCGCCTGCACGGCAAGCTGAGCCGCCACGCGTGGCCACCGCCGGTTCCGGCGGTGGCCACGCGCGGGCCGGGGACCGCGGCTCACCAGCCGCCGTCGCAGCAGCCCTCCCGGCGCATCAGCCTGCCCACCTCCCGCCACTCCTCGGCGGTGCGGCCGCCCGCGCGCGACTCCGCCGGGCCCGCGAACGCCTCGACGAGCGCCGCCTGTTCGACGGGCACCCCGCCCCGCAGCACCGCGACCGTGCGCACCAGCGAGGCGAAGTCGGTGAACGGGTCGCCGTCCACCACCGTCAGGTCGGCGAGCCTGCCCTCGGTCACGGTGCCGAGATCGTCCTCGGCGCCGAAGGCGCGCGCCGGCAGCACGGTCGCGGTGCGCAGCGTCTCGGCCACGCCGAGGCCGGCCCGGTGCAGGGCGCGCAGCGCCAGGTGGAGATGGAGGCCGACGGGCACCAGCGGCTGGTCGGTGCCGAGGGCGACCACCCCGCCGCCGGCCAGCACGGCCCGGTAGACGTCGGTCTCCCGCTCCAGCGTGGACAGTTCGTCCCGGCTCGGCGGCTGGGCCGCCCTGGCGCGCACCGCCTCGGTGTCCCAGGGCGGCATCAGCGTGGTGACCCGCGGGTCGTCCGCGAGACCCGGCTCCTCGCCGAGCAGCGGCTGGGCGGTGAACGGGGTGGCGACCAGCCGGAAGTCGGTGTTCGTGTAGATCTCGGTGACGTCCTGGTAGGCGTGGCCGCCGGCCGAGGTGGCGTGGCCGTACTCCAGGCGCTGGGTGGCCTGGAGATGGGTGGTCAGGTCCTGGCCGAGCTGCACGCCGGGCGAGCAGAGGTGGCTGCCGGCGCGGACGCCGAGCCGCTGGTGGGCGAAGTCCGCGGCCTCGGCCATCAGCCAACCGGGGGCGCGGACATAGGTCTTCACGAAGTCCCAGTCGAGGGCGCCGGCCCTGGCCAGCGAGCGGCGCAGCCCGTCCCGGGTGGCGTGGGCCCGGCCCATGCTGTAGGCGACCCGGGCGCCGTCCAGGAGTTCGCCGGTGGCCAGCAGCCGGGGACCGGTCAACTCGCCGGCGGCCAGCGCCTCCCGGATCCGCGCCTGCTCGTAGGCGAAGCCGCCGAGCGAGACGGTGGTGGTGATGCCGTAGGCGAGTTGGAGCGCGGTCTGCCGGCCGCCGTAGGTGCTCTGCCAGGGGTGGATGTGGGCGTCCCACAGGCCGGGGAGCACGGTGCGTTCCGACGCGTCGTAGCGCCGGGCGGCCGGCCGGCCCGGGCGGTGCGGTTCGACGGCGGTGATCCGGCCGGCCCTGACCACCACGTCGACGTCCTCCCTGACGTGGTCGCCCGTGCCGTCCCAGAGCCGGCCGGCGCGCACCACCACGTCCCTGGCCCGGGGGCGCCGGTAGGTCAGCCGCACGTCGACGGTGCGGGGCTCGCCGCCGGTGGCGGCGACGGTGCGCGGCCGGCCGGCGGAGAGGTAGAGCAGGGTGCGGGAGTCGCCCGACCAGGAGGGGTGGTCGGCGGGTTCGTCGGCCTGGGTCAGCCGGCGGGGTTCCCCTTCCGGGGTGCCGTCGGGACGGACCGGCAGCAGCCAGAGCGCGGACTCGACGATCACCGCGAGGTGGCGGCCGTCCGGGGACCAGACGGGTCCCGAGGCGTAGCGGTCGGAGAGCGAGGCGTGCGGCCCGAAGGGGTGCAGGGCGGCCGCGCCGGTCTCGGCGTCCACCACGCGGATGAGGTTGTACCCCTCCCGGAACCGGCCGTTGAGCCGGTTGCGGTCGCAGAGCACGAGGCGGCGCCCGTCGGGCGACCAGCTCGGCGGCCCTGGGAGCCCGCCGCCGCCGAGCGGCGCGGCGAGCACCCGTTCCGTGCCGTCGGCGAGCCGGCGCACGACGAGGTTGCCCGCCATGTCGAGGCAGGCGAGCCGGTCGCCGTCCGGGGAGAGCGCGGGGAAGACCCGGCCGCCGTCGGCGAGGAGCGTTTCGGCGCCCGATTCGAGGTCGCGCCGGCGGACGGCGAGCAGCCCGTCGCGGTCGTCGGCGTAGAGCAGGCCGCGGCCGTCCGGGGTCCAGGCGGGGGCCAGCAGGTAGCGGGTGGGGTCGGCGCGGACGACGCGGCGCGGCGTGCCGCCGGTGACCGGCACCGTCCACAGGGAGTTGAGCGCGACGAAGGCCACCCGCCGGCCGTCGGGGGAGAGCGCGGGCTGGTGCAGGCCGCGCGCCTGGCGGTCGCCCGCGCCGTCGAAGTCGTAGGACTTGACGCGGTACCGGGGTTGTTCGACCGGGAGCGTGGCGGTGAAGGCGATGGTCTCCGGGGCCCTGGTCGCGGCCGGGTCGACGAGTTGGAACCGGCCGCCGGCGTTGACCAGCAGGGTGTCCCTCGAGGTCCAGCGCACCGGGACGGGGTGCACCTCGCCGTCGGTCGCGACGGTCTCGCCGTCGACGACGAGGGCGCAGGAGGCGGCGGGCGCCGGGGTGGTGCGCAGATAGGCGAGGCGCCCTTCCGGGGAGAGCGCGGGGGTCATGATCTGGGCCTGCGCCGGGCCGTCGTCCGTGTGTTCCAGGACGACGGGGCCCGACCCGTCGGCGGGCACCGAGGCGATGCTCCTGGCCTGGACGGTGCCCGCCGGGGTGGTGCCGGCGCGGACGAGGAACACCCGGCCGCCGTCCGGCGACCAGGTGGGGTCGAAGTCCTCCCAGGTGCCCTCCTGGACGGGGCCCTCCTGGTCGGGCAGGCCCGTGAGCTGGCGCAGGTCGCCGGTGCGCACGTCGAGGACCCAGATCCGGTAGGGGCTGCCGGCCACCGGGTCGCCGCCGCGTTCCGAGGCGAAGGCGATCCGGGTGCCGTCCGGCGACCAGGCGGGGGCGCGGTCGTCCCAGGGGCCCTCGGTGAGCTGCCGGGGGTCGGAGCCGTCGGGGTTCAGGGTCCAGACGTGGAACCCGCCGCCGCGGTAGGCGCAGACGGCGAGCCGCCGGCCGTCGGGGGAGAACTGCGGGCGGTTGGGTTCGAGGTCGGCCGGGGTGAGGGCGACGGCCCGGCCGCCGGCCCTGGGGATCGACCAGAGGACGTTCTGCACCTCGGCGACGAGTCGGTCGCCGGCCGGGGAGAGGGTGGCGGAGCCGTTGGTGGCGGCGGTGAGGGTGAGCTCGACGCGGGCGGCCGCCTCGGCGGCCGAGGCGTTCGCGGCGTTAGCGGCGGCGGTGGGGGAGAGGGGGACGGTGACGACCGCGCCCGCGGCGGCCGTGGCGCGGAGCATCGTGCGGCGGGTCACGCCTGATTCGGAATCAGTCACGGGGTTCACCGTGTCCAGCTGAGGTTCCGGTGAATCGGCGGGCCGCCCGCTGACCGCCGGCGGACCACTCGTCGTGGCCAGGCGCCGGCGTGGCCGAGCTGGCCGCCGGACGGCCGAAGGCCGCGCCGACATCGCCCGGGATCGGTCGTATCATCCCGTTATGGGCAGGCGTGGTGAGGGGGGATCGGGGCTCCTGGACGCGGCCCTCTCCCGTGGGACGCGGGAGACCGGCGCGTCCGTGTCGATGATCTACCTGCTGCCGCCGGACGGCGCCGCCCTGCGGCTCGCGGTGTTGTCCGGGATGTCCCAGCGGATCGCGGCCCCCTGGGGCCGGGTGCCGCTGACCGCCCCGATCCCGGTCGCGGACGCCGTCCGGGAGCGGCGCCTGGTGTGGCTCGGCAACCGCGAGGAGATGGCCCGCCGCTACCCCCGCCCCGCGCTGGTGCTGCCCTACGACTTCGCCCTCGCCGCGGCGCCGATCACCGGCGGCGCCACGCTCTGGGGCGGCCTCGTGCTGCTCTGGCCCGGCTCGCACGCGCCACGCCTGGCCGCCGGGGAGCGCGACGCCATGCTCGCCTGCTGCCACGAACTCGGGGAACGCCTGCGCGCGGCCGCCGACGCCGGGCAGCCCTTCCGGCCCGGCCCACGCCCGCAGACCCTCGCCAGACCCCGCGTCCCGGGACCCGAGCCGAGCCCCGCCGAGGCGGCCGCCGCGGTGGAGCTCATCGAGCGGCTGCCCGGTGGCAGCTGCGCCCTCGACCTCGACGGCAGGTTCACGTACGTGAGCACGGCCGCGGCCGACCTCCTCGGCAGCGGCACCCAGCGGCTGCTCGGCACGATGCCGTGGGACGTACTGCCCTGGCTGAACGACCCCGCCTTCGAGGAGCACTACCGGGGCGCGCTGATCAGCGGGCAGACCTCCCGGGTCACGCTGCCGCGCTCCCCCGACCGCTGGCTGACCTTCCGGTTCTACCCGGACTCCTCGGGCATCACGGTCCACATCACTCCCGCCGTCCCCGACCGGCGGGCCAGGAACGCCTGGCGCCGCCGCCCCTCGCCGCCGGCCGGGATGAGCCAGGCGACCGCCCTCTACAACCTGATGCACCTGGCCGCCACGCTGACCGAGGCCGTCGGCGTCCAGGACGTGGTGGACCAGGCCAGCGACCAGATGCTGCCGGCCTTCGGCGCCCAGGCCGTCGTCCTGATGACGGTGGAGGAGGGACGGCTGCGCATCATCGGCTACCGCGGCTATCCCGCCGAGCTCATGGCCCGCTTCGACGGCGAACCCCTCACGTCCGAGACTCCGGCCGTGCGGACCCTGAGAAGCGGCGCGCCGTGCTTCTTCAGCACCTTCGCCGACCTCAAACGCAGCCACCGCGAGGCCGTCCACCAGGACGACAAGGAGGCGTGGGCCTTCCTGCCGCTGATCACCTCCGACCACGCCATCGGCACGCTGCTGCTCGCCTACGACCGCCAGCAGCCGTTCGGCACGCGGGAGCGCGCCGTCCTCTCCTCGGCCGCCGGCCTGGTCGCCCAGGCCCTCGACCGCGCCCGCCTCTACGAGGCCAAGAACCGGCTGGCGCTACGCCTCCAGTCCGGGCTGCTGCCCCCCGCCCTGCCCGAACTCCCAGGACTCGACGTGGCCGCCCGCTACCTCCCGGCGCTGCGCGGCATGGGCATCGGCGGCGACTTCTACGACCTGATCCCGCTGAACGGCCGGGTGGCCGCCACCATCGGCGACGTCCAGGGCCACGACGTGAACGCCGCGGCCATCATGGGGCAGGTCCGCACCGCCGTCCACGCCACCGCGGGCGCGCCGCCCGGCGAGGTCCTGGCCCGCACCAACCGGCTGCTCACCAACCTGGACACCGGCCTGTTCACCAGCTGCCTCTACGCGGACCTCGACCTCGAAAGGCAGCTCGTCAGGCTGGCCACCGCCGGCCACCCCCCACCCCTCCTGCGCCGCCCGGAAGGAGGCACCGAGGCGCTCCACCTGCCCCCCGGCCTCCTCCTCGGCATCGACCCGCACGCCGACTACCCCACCACCGACGTCCCCCTGACCCCGGGCACCGTCCTCGCCCTCTTCACCGACGGCCTGATCGAGGCCCCCGGCATCGACCTCGACGACGCCACCGACGACCTCGCCCGCCGGCTGGCGCACGACGAGAGCGCCACCATGGAGTCGCTGGCCGACAACCTCATCGCCTACGCCGAGCGGTCCGCGCCGCGCGTCGACGACATCGCCCTGCTCCTCATCAGGGCCGAGTAGCCGCCCCGGCGGCGCCGCGGCGCCCGAGCACCCGGCGGCTCAGCCGGTGACGATCACCCGCAGCCGGCGCGGGCCGTGCACGCCCTCCACGCGGCTGAGTTCGATGTCGCTGGTCGCCGAGGGGCCGCTGATCCAGGTCCCTGGCCGCTCGGGGTCGAGCCTGGCCATCGCCTCGGGGACGGTGCCCACCACCTGGTCGGCGCGCAGCACGCACACGTGCAGGTCGGGCACGAGCGTCAGCGCGCGCCGGCCCTCGCCAGGGCCGTGGGTGAGGACGACGGTGCCGGTGGTCGCGATGCCGACCGTCGCGCCCGTGACCACCGCGTCCATCCGGTCCAACTCGGCGGCGCCGAGCCCGGTGTCCCGCACCGCGCCGGGCGGTGCCGGCCAGGCGAGGCCGTCCGGCACCACCACCCGCCGCGCGCCGTCCAGCGCCGCCACGATCCGCTTCCGCACCTCGGCCGGCGCGCACCGGGTCACCTCGGCCCGGTAGTCGGCGACCCGCTCGCGGAACAGCTCCACCGGGTCCACCTCGACGCGGACCGCCCGGTAGCCGCGCGGCACCGGGCCCGGCTCCCCGGCGCCCCGCAGGGCGGCGCGCACCCGGCCAAGGATCTCCTCCCGCGCGTTCACCCGCGCCCCCCTCCGGTCCTTCGCCACCAGGCGCGGAACGGCTCCCGAGCCGGGGCCGGCAGGTCACGGGCGCCGGTCCAGCGCGATCCCGGCCACGGCAGCCAGGAGAACCCGCTCCGCCGGGTGACCCGGCGCAGCAGCCCGGCCCCGCGCTGCGCGAGACCGAGCCGGCGCCCCGACGCGAGCGTCGCCGCGGCCGCCCGCATCGCCGCCGCCTCGCCCGCGTGCCGCGCCGTGCCGCGGCGTGCGTCGACCACCTGCGCCCGCAACTCGACCAGCACGCTCGGAATGTCGATGCGCACCGGGCAGGCGTCGAAGCACGCGCCGCACAACGACGAGGCGTACGGCAGCGAGTCGACCTGCTCGTCGGTGCCCACGCCCCGCAGCAGCGGGTTCAGGATCGCGCCGATCGGGCCCGGGTAGACGGAGCCGTAGGTGTGGCCGCCGGTCCGCTCGTACACCGGGCAGACGTTGAGGCAGGCCGAGCAGCGGATGCAGCGCAGCGCCTGCCGGCCGAGCTCGTCGGCCAGTGCGCGGGTGCGGCCGTTGTCCAGCAGCACCACATGCGCCTCGCGCGGTCCGTCGCCCGGGGTGAGCCCGCTCCACGTCGACGTGTAGGGGTTCATCCGCTCGCCGGTCGAGGAGCGGGGCAGGAGCTGGAGGAGGACGTCCAGGTCGGCGAAGGTCGGCACCACCTTCTCGATGCCGACGACCGAGACCAGGATCTCCGGCAGGGTCAGGCACATCCGGCCGTTGCCCTCGGACTCGACCACCACCAGCGTGCCGGACTCGGCGACCGCGAAGTTGGCGCCCGAGACCGCCATCCGGGCCCGCAGGAACTTCTCCCGCAGGTGCAGCCGCGCCGCCTCGGCGAGCCTGGCCGGCTCGTCCGTCAGCCCGGCGGGCGCCGGCCGGCCCGCGTCGCCCATCGCGCGCAGGAAGATCTCCCGGATCTCCGCCCGGTTGCGGTGGATCGCCGGCACCAGGATGTGGCTCGGCAGGTCGTCGCCGAGCTGCACGATCAGCTCCGCCAGGTCCGTCTCCCAGGCCGCGACGCCCCGGGCGGCCAGCGCCTCGTCGAGGCCGATCTCCTGCGTCGCCATCGACTTGACCTTGACCACCTCGGTGATCGCGTGGGCCTCCGCGACGCCCGCGACGACCGCGCACGCCTCGGCGGCGTCCCGCGCCCAGTGCACCGTGACGCCGCGCGCCGTCAACTCGGCCTCCAGCCGCACCAGATGCTCGTCGAGGCGGAGCAGCGCCGCGTCCTTGACCGCCGCGCCGGCCAGCCGCAGCTCCTCCCACTCGCCGACCTCGGCGACGACCTCCCGCCGCCTGGCCCGGATCGTGGCGGTGGCGTGCGCCAGGTTGCCGCGGAGCTGGCTGTCGCCGAGCGCCGCGCGCGCCGCCTTCGGGAACGCCGGCATCCCGACGAACGTCGCCTTCACGACGTCCGCCCCGCCGGCGCCCCGGCGCCCTCGGTGGCCGCCAGCACCTCCGCGAGGTGCAGGACCCGCACCCCGGCGCGCTGCCGGGAGAGCAGCCCGCCGATATGCATCAGGCAGGAGCTGTCCCCGGCCACCAACACCTCGGCGCCGCTCTCCCTGACGTGCCGCGCCTTGTCCGCGCCCATCGCGACGGACGTGTCCGCGTTCTTGACCGCGAACGTCCCGCCGAAGCCGCAGCACTCGTCGGCGGCCGGCAACTCCCTCAGCCGCAGGCCCCGGACGGCCTCCAGCAGCCGCCGCGGCCGGTCGCCGACGCCGAGCAGGCGCAGCGAGTGGCAGGTCGGGTGGTAGGTGACGGTGTGCGGGAAGGCGGCGCCGACGTCGGTCACGCCGAGGACGTCGACCAGGAACTCCGACAGCTCATACATCGGAGGAGTGGCCGCCACGGCCGCGGCCAGCTCGGCGTCGCCGGCCCGGCGCGCCACCATGGCGTGCTGGTGGCGCACGCACCCGGCGCACGATCCCGACGGGGTCACCACCGCGTCGCAGCCGCGGAACGCCGCGGCGAAGCCCCGGACGACCGGCACCGCCTCGGGCAGGTAGCCGGTGTTGATCAACGGCTGGCCGCAGCACGCCTGCCCTGGCGGGAACTCTACGTCCACGCCGAGCCGGCGCAGCACCGTGACCACCGCGCGCCCGACGTCGGGGAACAGCGTGTCGTTGAGACAGGTGACCAGGAGGGCGACCCTCATCGCCGCACCAGCGCGGATCCCGAAGACATCGGGTCAAAGGTGTGATTGATCTCGCGAATTCGGGGTGATCCAGGCATCGAGAACCTCAGTCATCGGATGTACTTCGCGTACGGTCGCACAGCGATCCGTCCCCTGGCAACAGGTCGGCCGCGCCGTGAACCCGGGAAAGATCCGATGTATCCTGCTTCCCGCACAGTCGACGTGGGCACGGAGAGGAGTTGCGGGTGTCGGTCACCGACGACGCCATCGAGGCGATCAAGCAGATGATCGTGGACGGCGAGCTGCGGCCCGGCGACCGGTTGCCGCCCGAGCCGGACCTGGCCGAACGCCTGGGCCTGTCCCGGAACTCGCTGCGGGAGGCGGTGCGCGCGCTGTCGCTGATACACGTTCTCGACGTCCGGCGCGGCGACGGCACCTATGTCACGAGCCTCGAACCGGCGCTGCTGATGGACGCGATGGGCTTCGTCGTGGACTTCCACCGCGACGACACCGTCCTCGAACTCCTGGAGGCGCGGCGCATCATCGAGCCGGCCACCACGGAGCTGGCCGCGCTGAAGATGCCGACGGCCGACATCGAGGGCCTCTCCGCGCTGCTCGACTCGCTGGGCGAGCGGCCCACCGTGGACCAACTGGTCGAGAACGACCTGGAGTTCCACCGCCGGATCGCCGCCGGCTCGGGCAACGCGATGCTCGCCTCGCTGGTCGAGACCCTGTCAGGGCGCACCCAGCGGGCCCGCACCTGGCGCGGCCTCACCCAGGAGGGCGCCGTCGAGCGCACCCTCGCCGAGCACCGCGCCATCGTGCAGGCGCTCGCCGCGCGGCAGGCCGACATCGCCCGCGCCACGGCCACGGTGCACGTGGCCGGCGTCGAACAGTGGCTCCGCCAGGCTCTGATCGACCCCCGCTAGCTCGCCCCCGCTGGTCCGAACTCGTCGGGACGCACCCCGCCGACCCGAGCGGGCCGGCGGGGTGCACCGAGGTCACTGTCCGGGCGGGCGCAGCCGCAGGTCCTGCATGCCGCCGTCCACGGCGATGCCGACGCCCGACGTCGAGGTGGCCGACGGGCTGGCGAGATAGACCACCGCGTGCGCGATCTCCCGCGGCGACACCAACCGGCCGTGCGGTTGCCTGGCCTCCAGCGCGGCGCGCTCGGCCGCCGGGTCGTCGGCCTGCTCCAGCAGCCGGCCGACCCACGGGGTGTCCGCGGTACCGGGGTTGACGCAGTTCACCCGGATCCCCTCGCGCAGGTGGTCGGCGGCCATCGCCCGGGTCAGCGCGACCACGCCGCCCTTCGACGCGCTGTACAGGGCGCGCCGCGGCAGCCCGGCGGTCGCCGCGATCGAGCCCACGTTGACGATCGCGGCGGACCGCGAGCGGCGCAGGTGCGGCAGCGCGGCCCGGCTGGTGCGCACCATGCCGAGCAGGTTGACGTTCAGCACCCGCAGCCACTCGTCGTCGTCGTTGTCGGCCACGGTGCCCTGCGCGCCGATGCCCGCGTTGTTGACCAGGATGTCCAGGCCGCCGAAGCGGCCGGTCACGGTGTCGATCGCCTGCCGCACCGACGCGTCGTCGCCGACGTCGGCGCGCACCCCGAGCACGTCGCCGGCGTCCGCCACCGGCGTCAGGTCGAGCGCCGCGACCCGCGCGCCCCGCTCGGCGAGGGCCGCCACCACGGCCGCCCCGATGCCCGAGGCGCCGCCGGTCACCGCGGCCACCAGGCCGTCGAACTCGCTCATCTCGTTACCTCGCTTCCGTCGCGACGAACCGCTGGAACTCCTGCCGCTGCCGCCCCAGGCCCTCGATCCCCACCTCGACGACATCCCCGGGCGCCAGGTAGGGGAACCGCCCGGAGAGCGCGACGCCCTGCGGCGTGCCCGTGAGGATCACGTCGCCCGGCTCCAGCGCGAGGTAGCGGCTCAGGTGCCAGACCAGGAACTCGACGCCGAAGATCATGTCCGCCGTGGTGGAGTCCTGCCGCGGCTCCCCGTTGACCCAGCTGCGCAGCCGCAGCGTCGTGTGGTCCACCTCGTCGGGCGTCACCAGCCACGGGCCGAGCGGCGAGAACCCGGGCGCGCACTTGCCCTTGCTCCACTGCCCGCCCGACTCGTCCAGCTGGTGGCGGCGCTCGGAGACGTCGTTGCCGAGCACGAAGCCGGCGACATGGGCCATGCTCTCCGCCGGCGACTCCAGGTAGAGCGCGCGGCGGCCGACGACGATGCCGAGTTCGACCTCCCAGTCGGTGCGCTCGCTGCCGGGCGGGATGGTCACCGGGTCGTTCGGGCCGCCGACCGTGTTCGGCGTCTTCAGGAAGATGATCGGCACCTCGGGCGGTGCCGCCCCTGACTCGGCCGCGTGCGCGGCGTAGTTCATGCCGACGCAGACGACCGCGCCCGGCCGGGCGATCGGCGGCCCGATCCGCAGGCCGTCCGCGTCGGGCAGCACCGGCAGCGTCCCCGCCGCCAGGGCGGCACGCGCGGCGGCGACGCCCTCGGCGGCGAGGAAGTCGCCGTCGATGTCGGCCGTCAGGCCGGTCAGGTCGTAGGTCGCGTCGTCGGTCACGACGACGGGCCGCTCAAGCCCCACAGGGCCGAGTCGAGCGAACTTCACCGGACACTCCTCACGCCATTGGTCGGGTGTATTGACGGATCTATCGGGGATCCTAGGCCAACAGGGTGAAGTGAGCGACCCTTGACGATCGAGACATCGGATGTTTATGGTCGCCGCCAGCAGATCGCTCAAGGGGTACTAGGGAGTGTGTCCGTGGCCCGCTTCATCGCATTGCACACGCACGACGTGCGTTTCCCCACCTCGCGGACGCTGGACGGTTCGGATGCCATGAATCCGGATCCGGACTATTCGGCCGCGTATCTCCGGCTGGTGACCGATGCCGGCGATGGTCTTGAGGGTCACGGCTTCGTCTTCACGATCGGCCGTGGCAACGACGTCCAGGTGGCGGCGGTCCGCGCCCTGGAGGGTCATCTGGTCGGTCGGGACGTGGCGGCCACGCTGGCCGATCTCGGCGGGTTGTGGCGGGAGTTGGTGCACGACTCGCAGCTGCGCTGGCTGGGGCCCGAGAAGGGTGTCATGCATATGGCGGTCGGCGCGGTGGTGAACGCGCTGTGGGATCTGCGGGCGAAGCGCGCCGGCCAGCCGTTGTGGCGGTTGCTCGCCTCGCTCAGCCCGGAGGAGATCGTCGACCTGGTCGACTTCCGCTATCTCACCGACGCCCTGACCAGGGACGAGGCGCTGGACATCCTCCGAGCCGCCCACCCCGGGCGGGCCGAGCGGGAGACCCGGCTGCTGGCCGAGGGATACCCGGCCTACACCACCACCCCGGGTTGGCTGGGCTACGACGACGAGAAGCTGTCCCGGCTCTGCCGGGAGGCCGTGGAACAGGGCTTCACCCAGATCAAACTCAAGGTCGGTGGCGATCTGGCCGACGACATCCGTCGCCTGCGGATCGCGCGGGAGGCGGTCGGGCCCGACGTGCGGATCGCGGTGGACGCCAACCAGCGGTGGGACGTGGCCGAGGCGATCCGCTGGATCGAGGCCCTGCGGCCGTTCGACCTCGCCTGGGTCGAGGAGCCCACCAATCCGGACGACGTCCTCGGGCACGCGGCGATCGCCCGGGCCATCGCGCCCATCCCTGTCGCCACCGGCGAGCACGCCGCGAACCGGGTGCTGTTCAAACAACTCCTACAGGCCGAGGCGCTCTCCGTGCTGCAGTTGGACGCGACGCGGGTGGCCGGGGTCAACGAGAACGTGGCGATCCTGTTGCTGGCCGCGAAGTTCGGGGTCCGGGTCTGCCCGCACGCCGGCGGCGTCGGCCTGTGCGAGGCCGTCCAACACCTCGCCATGTTCGACTACCTCGCCGTCTCCGGATCCTCGCAGGACCGGATGATCGAGTTCGTCGACCACCTCCACGAACACTTCGTGACCCCGGTCGACGTCCGCCACGGGCGCTACCACCCACCCCTGACCCCCGGCGCCGGCACCGAGATGCGCCCACGCTCCATCGAGGAGTACGCCCAGACACCCGACCAATACGCGGTCGGCTGACCGCCTTCCGGGGAGTCAGCGGCGACGAACGGAATAATCTCGGTTTGCTTCAACGCCTTGACGTCGAAGACATCGGATGTTTTCATCGCCGCACCATCGACTCAGCCGGCTGATCCGAGACCCCACACGCACCACCCCACAGCACAGGCAACGCCGCCCAACGCAACGAAGTGGAACACGCCATGAGACGACGACTCACCCTGGGCGTCATATCGGTCGCCACCATCACGGGGCTCATGCTGACCGGATGCTCCTCCGGAACCGACGCCGCCAGCCAGACCGAGGACAGCCTCGTGTGGTCGATGTGGATCTCCGGCAGCGAGGACCAGGCCGCCTGGCAGGAGGTCGCCGACGCCGTCAGCGCGGAAGGCGGCCCCGAGGTCACCATCCAGGGCTCGCCGTTCACGGACTACTGGACGAAGCTCCGCACCCAGCTCAGCGCCGGCGACGCGCCCTGCGTCGTCAGCATCCAGAGCCTGCGCGCCGCCAACTTCACCGACGTCCTGATGCCGATCGACTCCCTCGCCGAGGAGGCCGGCGTCGACCTCTCCGAGTTCGACCAGACCGCCCTGGACGGGATGCGGGTCGACGGCGACCTGTACGCGCTGCCGTACGACACGGGACCCGTGGTGATGTTCTACAACCAGGACCTCTTCGACGAGGTCGGCGCCGAGCCACCGCGCCCCGGCTGGACCCTGGACGACTTCGAGGCCGCCGCGGCCCGGTTCGCCGAGGCCGGCACCCCGATCCTCGCCTCCTCCGTCGAGGACCTCTTCGTCGAGTCGCTGATCCTCGGCCACAACGGCGGCCGGGTGATCGCCGAGGACGGCACCCTCGACGCCACGAACCCGGCGTTCGCCGAGGGCCTCGACTGGATGGCGTCGCTCGTGGAAGCCGGCCAGGCCACCCAGGCCGGCTCCGACTCCAGCGCGGACGACAACGCCTACGTCAACGGGCAGGCCGGCATGTACATCGACGGCCCCTGGTCGCTGCTGACCCAGAAGTCCCGCGTCGACTTCACCCTCGGCGTGACCACCATCCCCGCCGGCACCCCGGGACCCTCCACCTTCTCCGCCGGCTCCGGGTTCGGCGTCTCCAAGGAGTGCGCCTACCCGGACCAGGCGTTCGAGGCCATCAGGACGATGACCAGCGAGCAGGTGCTGACCTCGCTGGCCGAGCAGGGCCGGGCCTTCCCGTCCCGGACCGCGGCCCAGCAGACCTGGTACGACAGCGCGGACATCGAGGGCGCCCAGGAGGTCCTGACCGCGGCGCAGCAGGCGTCCACCCCGCTGCCCGGCAACCGGCAGAGCGACCAACTGGCGCAGCTCCTCACGCAGTACGCCGTGCAGGCCGTCAACGGGCAGCGTTCGGGCGCCGAGACGATGGAATCCATCGCCGGCCAGCTCGGATAACCGGCGGAGGTGAGCACGTGACGAGTGTGATGCCGCTACGGCCCCCGCAGGGGCCCGAGCACCGACCAGGGCGGAAGTCCGCCGCCGCCGACCGGGCGGCGGGCAGCCGCCGGGGCTCGGGAGGCCGGGAACCCGGCCGCCGCTCCTGGTGGGGCGCGGTCTTCGCCGGCCCCCACTCGGTCGGCCTGGCGATCTTCACCCTGCTGCCGATCGTCGCGTCCCTGGTCGTCAGCTTCATGAGCTGGCCGATGGTCGGCGAACGCTCCTGGGTCGGGCTCGGGAACTACTCCGACCTCTTCTCCGACCCGGTCTTCAGGACCGTCATCCTCAACACCGTCGGGTTCGTGCTCCTCTACGTGCCGCTGAACCTGGTGATCTCGCTCGGCCTCGCGGCCTGGCTGACCCCCAGGATCCGCCACCGGCACGTGTTCCGGGTGCTGTTCTTCATCCCGACCGTGACGCCGATCGTCGCGAACGTCGTGGTCTGGCGGATGCTGTACGAGCCGGGCGGTCTGATCGACGCGACGCTCGACTCGACCGTCGGCGTCCAGGCCCCCAACTTCCTGGTCGACGAGAACTGGGCGATGCTCGCCATCGTCGCGATGAGCGTCTGGCAGGGCTTCGGCTACAACATGCTGCTGTTCTCCGCCGCCCTCGACGCCGTCCCCGAGAACCTGGTCGAGGCCGCCCAACTGGACGGCGCCAACGCCTGGCAGACGTTCTGGCGCGTCAAGTTCCCCGCCATCTCCCCGACGATCTTCTTCGGGACCATGATGACGCTCATCACCTCGTTCCAGGTCTTCGCACAACCGTTCCTGCTGACCAAGGGTGGGCCAGGCACCTCCACGGAGACGCTGGTCCAGTACATCTACAACACGGGGTTCCAGGTGCAGCAGCTCGGCCTCGCCTCGGCCGGCGCGTGGGTGCTCTTCGTCATCATCCTCGGCGTCACGGCGGTCCAGTTCCTCGGCCAGAAGCGGTGGGTGCACTATGAGTAGCCTCCAGACCACCTCGCGGCCCCGGCAGGCCATCGGCTACGCGCTGCTCGTCGCCATCGCGCTGGTCTTCCTCGCGCCGCTCGTCTACATGGTGGCCACCAGCCTCAAGCCCGCCGCCGAGACGTTCTCGAGCCCGCCCACCCTGTGGGGTTCGGAGATCCGCTGGCAGAACTACGCGGACGTCTTCAGCTACCTGCCGTTCCAACGCTTCGTCCTCAACGGCGTGCTGGTCGCCGTCGTCGGCACGCTCATCAACGTCACCGTCGCCGTGCTCAGCGGCTACGCCTTCTCCCGGCTGCGGTGGCGCGGCCGGAACCTGGTCTTCGCGCTGTTCCTGGCCACCCTGATGATCCCGCAGGACGTCCTCGTCATCCCGATGTACGTGATGATGCAGGAGGTCGGCTGGGTCGACTCGTTCCAGGCGCTGATCATCCCCTGGGCGTTCACCGCCTTCGGCGCGTTCCTCTGCCGGCAGTTCTTCCTCACCGTGCCGCACGAACTCGACGACGCCGCCCGGATGGACGGCGCGGGCGTCGTCCGCACCTTCCTCAGCGTGATGCTGCCGCTGGCCAGGCCCACCCTCGCCGTGCTGGCCGTCTTCACCTTCATCGCCTACTGGAACTCGTTCCTGTGGCCGCTGATCGTCGTCAACGACGTCAACGCCCACGCCACCGTGCCGCTCGGGCTCCAACAGTTCTTCGGCCAGCAGGGCAGCCAGTGGCACCTCGTCATGGCCGCCTCCGTCATCTCCATGCTGCCGACCGTGATCATCCTGCTCCTGCTCCAACGGCACCTGGTCCGCGGCATCGTGACCAGTGGCCTCGGCGGCCGCTGACCGCCCCGCGCACGACCCCACCACCACACGACCCCACCACACGCACCCCCCATCACGAAGGGAACGCCCCACCCCATGTCCGTACCCGCCTGGTTCACGCACGACCGCTTCGGGATGTTCGTCCACTGGGGCCTGTACTCGCTGCCCGCCCGCCACGAGTGGGTCATGAACCGCGAGCGCCGGACCGTGGAGGACTACGAGCGCTACTTCCACCGCTTCGAGCCCGACCTCTACGACCCGCGCGCCTGGGCCAGGGCCGCGAAGGCGGCCGGCATGCGCTACGTGGTGCTCACCACCAAGCACCACGAGGGCTTCTGCCTCTGGGACTCCAAGCTCACCGACTACACGTCGATGAACACGCCCATCGGCCGGGACCTGGTCGCCGAGTTCGTCGAGGCCGTCCGCGCCGAAGGCCTGAAGGTCGGCTTCTACCACTCGCTCATCGACTGGCACCACCCCGACTTCACCGTCGACGGCCACCACCCGCGCCGCGACGAGCCGCGCGAGGTGATCGAGAAGCTGAACGAGGGCCGCGACATGGCGCGTTACCGCGCCTACCTGCACGGCCAGGTCGAGGAGCTGCTGACGAACTACGGCACCGTCGACTACCTCTTCTACGACTTCTCCTACCGCCAGGACGACCACCACGACGTCTGGGGCGGCAAGGGCGCCGACGACTGGGGCTCGGCGGAACTCCTCGCGCTCACCCGCCGCCTCCAGCCCGGCATCGTCGTCAACGACCGGCTCGACATCCCGGGCGACTTCGTCACCCCCGAGCAGTACCAGCCGGACCGGCCGATGGAGGTCGACGGCGAGCCCGTGCCGTGGGAGGCGTGCCAGACGCTCAACGGCAGCTGGGGCTACGACCGCGACAACCACCACGTCAAGAGCGTCGACCTGCTGGTGCGGATGCTGATCGACGGCGTCGCCAAGAACGGCAACATGCTGCTCAACGTCGGCCCGACCGGGCGCGGCGAGCTCGACCCCACGGCGCTCGCCACCCTGGAGGGCATCGGCGCCTGGATGCGCCAGCACGAGCGGTCCATCCGCGGCGCGGGCCCCGCCACCTTCACCGCCCCGCCAGACGCCCGCTACACCCGGCGCGGCGACCGCCTCTACCTGCACCTGTTCACCTGGCCCTTCGAACACCTGCACCTGCCGGGTCTGGCCGGCAAGGTCGCCTACGCGCAGTTCCTGCACGACGCGTCCGAGCTGGCCTACCGCGAGATCGCCCCGGACATCAGGGCCCTCACCACCGGCCTCGGCGGCCAGCCCGCCGGCACCCTGACGCTCACCCTGCCGGTGGTCAGGCCCGACGTGGCGGTCCCGGTCGTCGAGCTGTTCCTGACCGAGGAGGCCGCGGCGGCGGAGGAGGGCGTGTGACCCAGCGCATCGCCGTCCACACCCGCCTCAAGCCGGGGCGGGAGGCCGAGTACGACCGGGTCCACGCCACCATCCCGCCGGAGCTGGCCGAGCGGCTGCGGGCCGCCGGCGTCGTCGACTGGCGGATCTGGCGCAGCGGCCGTGACCTCTTCCACGAGATCGAGGTCGCCGACTACCGGGCGATGCGCCTGGCCCTCGCCGACGACCCGGTCAACCTCGCCTGGCAGGCCAGGATGGCCGAACTGCTCGAGGTCGAGGACGACTACTCGGGCGAGGACGAAGGACTGCCCCTGGTGTGGAGCCTGCCATGACGCGTGACGCGGACCCGCCGGTCACCGGTGCGGGACCCTGGTGGTTCGGCGGCGCCGGGATCGGCAACCTGGGGCGGGAGATCACCGACGAGGCGGCCGGGGCCACGGTCGACGCCGCCTGGGCGGCGGGCGTCCGCGGCTTCGACACCGCGCCGCACTACGGGCTCGGGCTCGCCGAACGGCGGCTCGGCGCGGCCCTGGCCGGCCGGCCACGCGCCGAGTTCCGGGTGTCGACCAAGGTCGGCCGGCTGATCGTGCCGGCCGACCCGGGCCCCGAGCCGGTGGGCGACGACCTCGCGAACGGCTTCGCGGTGCCCGCCACCCACCGGCGGGCCTGGGACGTGTCGCGGGCCGGCGTCGAACGGTCGCTCGCCGACAGCCTCGACCGGCTCGGCCTCGACCACGTCGACGTGCTCTACCTGCACGACCCCGACGAGTACGACCCGGCCGCCGCGGTCGGCGAGGACCCGCCGGCCAGCCCCGAGGCGGCGCTCACCACCGGGCTCGCGGCGCTCGCCGCGCTGCGGGACGCCGGCGCCGTGCGCGCCGTCGGCGTCGGCTCCAAGTCGGTGCCGACGCTCACCGCCGCGGTGCGCACCGGCCTGGCCGACGTCGTCATGGTCGCCGGCCGGTACACACTGCTCGAACAGCCGGCCGCGGCCCTGCTCGCCGAGTGCGCCGAGCTGGGCGTCGCCGTCGTCGCGGCCGGCGTCTTCAACTCGGGGGCGCTCAGCCGCCCGACGCCTGACCCGTCGCTGCCGTACGAGTACGGGCCGATGCCGGCCGCGGTGTTCGCGCGGATCACCGCGATCCGGGCGGTCTGCGCCCGCCACGGCGTGGACCTGCCGACCGCCGCGCTCGCCTTCCCGCGCCGGGCGCCGGCCGTGGCCGCCGTCGCCGTCGGCGCCCAGGCGCCCGACCAGGTGCGCGAGAACGCGGCCCGCGCCCGAACCCGGGTCCCGGACGCGCTGTGGGAGGAGCTGGCCGCGGCCGGTCTGCTCGGCGAAGGGCCGCGGTAGCCGCCGGGCCAGGACAGGCCGCCGGGCCAGGACAGGCCGCCGGGGCCCGCCGCCGTTCGGCGACGGGCCCCGGCAGTCGGTCGGGTCGCTACAGCGACCGGACGCGGATGTCGCGGAAGGAGATCACGTCCGAGGTGCCATGGGTCTGCAACCCGATGTACCCGGTGTCGTGCTGCCGCCCGTCCGTGCCCGGGTCGTCGGCGCGCGGCGGGGAGAACAGCTGCCCCGGCGCGTTCTCGAACTCGTTGATCAGGAACCCGTTCCGGTAGATCCAGTAGTGCTGGTCGATCACCCGGATCTCGTAGTCGTTCCAGACCCCGCCAGGCACCGGCATGCCCTCGCCCCGGTTCACCAGGTCGTAGCCGTAGACGGAACCGGTCTTGTACTGGTCGCCGTTCCGGCCGTCGAAGATCTGGATCTCGTGGCCGTACTTGATGGCCACCCACTCGGGACGCGACTCGTCCGGGTGGTTGTGCACCCGGGGGAACCGGACGAAGACCCCGCTGTTCGCGGAACCGCCGGCGTCGTCACGGAACTTGAGGCGCAGCGAGAAGTCGCCGTACTGCGCCTCGGGGAACCACAGCATGCCCATCCCCGGCACGGAGGTGCTGCTGGTGATGGAGCCGTCGTCGTCGAGGTCGAAGGCCCCGCCGCCGACGTGCGCCCACCGGTCGAGGGACTGCTCGGTGCCCGTGAGGATCCGCTCGTAGCCCTCCCGGTTGCCGGGCTCGCCGACGTCCGAGCGGTCGGCGGCCTCCCGGATCTCGGCCTGGCCGCGCTCGTCGATCAGCCCGGCGACGTACAGCCGGTCCGTCACCGTGCGGACGTGGGTGAGGAACGAGCCCTTCGACGACCAGCCGCGCTCGTCCTCGATGACCTCGTTGATGGTGCAGCCGTCCGGCGCGGTCCTGTTGGGTACGCCGGTCACCTCCTCGCCGACCACGACCAGCGGCCGGTCGTCGGACTCCGGGCACTCCACCGGGGGTTCGCCCGGCTCACCGGGCTCGCCCGGGTCCTCAGGCGTGACGACGGTGAAGGCGACGGTGCCGGGCTCCGAGGAGTTCCCGGCGTTGTCGGTCGCCCGGTAGGCGACGGTGTGGTCGCCCACGCTGTGCACCATCACCGGCCCGGTGTAGCGCGTGAACGCGGCGCCGTTCACCGAGTACTCGACGCCGGCCACGCCCGAGTCGTCGTCCGTGGCGGTGAGGGTGACCGTGGCCATGGCGAGGAAGTCGCCCTCGGCGTTCCGCTCCCCGTCCACGGTGGCCGTCACCTCGGGCGGGGTGGTGTCGTCGCCCGACGGCTCGACCACCCGGACGGTGACCGTCTCGTCGTCGGAGACGTTGCCGGCCTTGTCGGTCGCCCGGTAGGTCACGGTGTGCTCGCCGACCGTGTTGAGCACGACCGGCGCCTCGTACGGGGTGAAGTCGTCGCCGTCGACCGCGTAGTCGATCCGGTCGACGCCGGAGCCGGCGTCCGTGGCGGACAGGCTGACGGTGGCGCTGCCGACGTAGTCGCCGTCGGCGTTCCGGTCGCCGTCCACCTCGGCCGTGACCTCGGGCGGCGTGGTGTCCTCACCGCTGCCGCCGTCGGTGACGACGAGGGTGCCCTGCATCTGGCCGTGCCCGGGGATGGAGCAGAAGTACCGGTAGGTTCCGGGGGTGAGGTTGACGTCGACCTCGTACCGGCCCTCGTTGGCGTCGTTGGGGTTGGCCAGGATGTTCACGGACACGTCGTTGTTGTACGCGGGGTTGGAGCTGTCGAACGTCAGCGTGTGCGGCATGCCGGTGGTGTTGCCGGTGGCCACGCTGTTCTCGAAGACGAGCGTCGCCTCGCCGGCGACCGCGGTGGTGGGCGCGGACAGGTAGCGGGTGATGTCGTTGTCCGCGGTCCAGGTCAGCACCTGCTCGGCGGCCGGGGCGGGTTCGCCGCCGCGCGGCTGGTCGGCCCGGGCGCCGGACAGCGGCCCGAGCGCGAGCGCCGCCAGGCACAGGGCCAACAGCACCGCGAGCCGGCGGCGCGTGGCCGCCGCCTGGGCGGTGGCGCGGGCGCGGGATCTGCCGTGCGTCGTCACTCGTTGCTCCTTTCTGCCTCGGGGGCGGGTCAGGGGCGGATCAGGTCGCCGGGCAGCGGGGTGGGCGGGCCACCGGTGTAGGTGACGCGCCACAGCGCGGACTGCGCGTCGGCGTTGAAGAAACCGCGCCCGTAGTCCAGGACGTAGAGCGAGCCGTCGGGGGCGAACTTCCAGTCCATCAGGTTGCGGATGCCGCCCTGGCCGACCGGGATGATGTCGTCCAGGCTCTCGGCGTGCACCGGGACGCCGCCGCCCGCCACGTTCCCCGGGTCCATCACCACGGCGTGCCGCGGCTGGGTGCCGTCGTAGAAGTCGCCGACGAACCACTTGCCGTCCCAGTACGCGGGCCAGGCGACGTCGCTCTCCCGCTCCTCGTCGAAGCGGTAGACCGGGCCGTTCATGGTGGCCTGCCCGCCGCCGGTCAGCCACGGCAGCAGGAACCGCTGGTCCTGGGCGCGGTAGGTGGGGATGCCGGCCGCGTCGCGCGGGTAGTCGGGGGCACCGCCCTGCGGCGAGTACCAGATGTTGTTGGGGGAGACCGGCGGCAGCTCGACGAGCCCGTCGTTGTGCGGGGACTCGTTCCTCGGGTTGGCGCAGTCGTACCAGTCGAGCGGCTGGGTCGGATCGGGCAGGTTACGGTCCCGGTAGGGCTGGTTGTTGCCCATGCAGTAGGGCCAACCCCGGTTGCTCGCCCGGGTGATGACGGCGAACGTGTCGTACTTGGCCGGGCCCCAGGTGGTGCTCGGATTGGCGGCGTCGGGTCCGACCCAGCCCGCGTACAGCCAGTCGGTCCGGGGATCGATCGAGATGCGCGCCGGGTTGCGCACGCCCATCACGTAGATCTCGGCTCTGGTTCTGCCGCCGCCCTCCTCCTCGCCGGTGAAGAGGTTGCCGGCCGGGATGGTGTACGTCCCGTCGTCCTCCGGGTGGATCCGGAGGATCTTGCCGTTCAGGTTGTTGGTGTTGCCCGCGGTGCGGCGGGCGTCGGCGAAGGACACGCCCTCGAAGGTGGGCTGCGGGTTGTTGCCGGAGTAACCGTCGCTGAAGCCCGAGGAGTTGTTGTCGCCGGTGGCGATGTACAGGTTGCCGTCCGAGTCGAAGTCCATGCCGCCGCCGGCGTGGCAGCAGCTGTGGATCTGCACCGGCCAGGACAGCAGCGTCCGTTCGGAGGCCAGGTCGATGGTGCCCGACGCCGGGTCGAAGGTGAAGCGGGAGACCCGCCGCTCGGCGATCCTGGCCTCGCGGTCGATCTCCGAGTGCGGCGTCCAGTGCAGGTAGATCCAGTTGTTGTCGAGGAAATCCGGATCGAGCGCGATCCCCAGCAGCCCCTCCTCGTTCTTCACCAGCTCCTCGCCGCCGCCCTTGTTGCCGAAGACCTCCAGGCTCGCGGCGAGCGACACCTCCTCGGTGTCCGGGTCGTAGACGTGGACGGTGCCCGGGCCGAGACCGACGTCCGGGTTGTTCCAGTCGGTCACCACCGGGGCGTTCGACCAGCGCCCGCCGCGGCCGATGTAGAAGACCCGGCCGTCGTCGGCGATGTCGAGGCCGTGCGGCTCGCCGATCTGGTCGAGCTCCTGCGGCGCGTTGGGGTCGGTGATCCGCTCCGCCTCGTAGTTGTCGGTGATGGTGGCCGCGCAGTCGGCGCGGGACAGCCGACTGGTCCACAGCAGCGCGCCGCGCAGGTGCTTGCGGAAGTTCTCCTCGACGAAGCTCCGTTCGGTGCCGCCCATGGCGGTGTAGAACGAGCGGCCGCCGTCGTAGTCGCGGCACCAGGAGATCGGGTGGTCCCAGCCCTCGGCGCCGCTGCCCGGCGTGTAGCTGCGCTCGCGCACCCGGGCCACCGTGTGCACCTCGCCGCTGGGGTTGTCCGTCCAGTTGAACCAGACGTCGCGGCGGGCCCACTCGACCGGCAGGCCCCGGGACGCCGGATGCGACCGGTCACCGACCTCCACGACGGCCGTCTGCACCTGTGGGGGGCTGCCAGGGTCGGGACGGGCGCCGAGCAGGCCGGTGAACCAGGCCGACTCCGGCTGGGCGGTGGCCGCGTCGTGCACGCCGACGAACCCGCCGCCCATCCGCACGTAGTTCTGCAGGGCGGACTCCTGCCGGTCGGTCAACTCCGTGCTGCCGGGGGAGAGGAAGACGATCGCGTTGTAGTCGGTCAGCCTGGTCGGGTCGAAGACGGCCGGGTCGTCGGTCGTCTCGACCTCGAAGTGCTCCTGGCTCGGCCCCTCGGCGCTCAGCGCCTCGACCGCCTCGACGCCGGCCTGGGTGCGTTCGGCCGGGGCGTCGGCTCCGTGGAAGACCAACACCCGCGCCTCGGCGCCGCCCGGCATTCGGTCGGCCGCCTCCGAGCCGGCGGCGGCCGGGGCTCCGCCGAGCAGCGCGGTGGTGAGGGTGACGGCCAGTGCTAACAGCAGTGGTCTGCGGCTCATGGAGTGTCAGATCCCTCTCGGGTTGACAACAGAGACGCCTGAGAAAGCTAGACGGCTTTTGACACTCCGCCAATACTTCCGGACGAAATCGCCAAGACTTCGTCCAGACAATGGCCAAACTCCGCACATCCGCATACGATCTCCGGCGGTCAGAGTCGTTCTTGAGTGAGCGAGGAAGGCACCGTATGCGCCGATCAGTCTTTTCCCGGCGATCCTTCACCCGAAGTGCGGCCGCGGCCACCTTGGCGCCCGCCGGCCTCACGGCCCTCGGAGCGGCGCAGGCGCAGGCCATGACCGGCGCGCGCCCCGCCCAGGTACGACGCTTCACGATGTACGCCGAGGAACTCCCGGGCGGCCGGATCGGCTACGGCCTGGAGCCGGGCGAGGCACGGATCCCCGGCCCGCTGCTGGAGATGTACGAGGGCGACACGCTGCAGATCGACCTCGTGAACACCCTCGACGTCCCCGTCAGCCTGCACGTCCACGGCGTCGACTACGCCAACGACAGCGACGGCACCACCCTGACCGGAAGCACCGTGCCACCCGGCGAGAGCCGGCTCTACACCTGGAACACCCACGCGCCGAGCGTCCGCTCCGACGGCACCTTCATACCCGGCAGCGCCGGCTACTGGCACTACCACGACCACGTGGTCGGCACCCCGCACGGCACCGTGGGCCTGCAGAAGGGCCTCTACGGCCCGCTGATCGTCCGCCGGCAGGGCGACGTCCTGCCGGACAAGCAGTTCACGATCGTCTTCAACGACATGACGATCAACAACGTCGGCCCCCACCAGGGCCCCAACTTCGTCGCGAAGATCGGCGAACGCTGCGAGATCATCATGATCACGCACGGCGAGTTCTACCACACCTTCCACATGCACGGGCACCGCTGGGCCGACAACCGCACCGGGCTGCTGGCCGACCAGAACGACCCGAGCCGGATCGTCGACACCAAGATCACCGGCCCCGCCGAGTCGTTCGGCTTCCAGGTGATCGCCGGCGAACACGTGGGCCCGGGCCACTGGATGTACCACTGCCACGTGCAGAGCCACTCCGACATGGGCATGGTCGGCATCTTCACCGTCACCAGCCGCGACGGAAGTTACCCGGGCGACCCGCCGGACCTCCACCACTGACCCGCCGGGCTTTACCCGGAGCACCGGCAAAAGTCGGGTGAGTTCGTGTGAAAGGGCTTCCTCGTTCGCGACCGAGGCTCTACCTTCCCCATTGCGGACAGCAAAAGCTGCATCGTGACTCCCTCCTCCCGCACCAGGTCCCGCGACGCCCCGGCGCACGTGCCCGGCGCGCGGGCCTGATGAACCCCACGTCCAGGAACGGAGACCGCCCGCATGAAACGCCGTACCAGACAGTTGACCTGCCTCGGCATCGGGGCCCTGCTCAGCGTCACCGCACTGTCGACGTTCCCCGCCGCGACCGCCCAGGTCGCGCAGAGCGACCAGAGCGACCAGGTCGCTTCGGCCGACCCCGCCTACCAGGTGCTGGTGTTCTCCAGGACGGCGGGCTTCCGGCACGACTCGATCGAGGAGGGGATCGCCGCGATCACCCGACTCGGCGCGGCGAACGACTTCACGGTGACCGCGACCGAGGACGCCGCCGCCTTCACCGCCGAGAACCTCGCCCAGTACGAGGCCGTGGTCTTCCTCTCCACCACGGGCGACGTGCTGAACACCGCCCAGGAGACGGCCTTCGAGGGCTACATCAACGCCGGCGGCGGATACGTGGGCGTGCACGCGGCCGCCGACACCGAGTACGACTGGGCCTGGTACAACGGCCTGGCGGGCGCGCTGTTCCAGTCGCACCCGCAGATCCAGCCGGCCACCGTCCGGGTCGAGGACCGCGCCCACGACGCCACCGCCCACCTCGGCGACACCTGGCAGCGGACCGACGAGTGGTACAACTACCGCACCAACCCGCGCTCCACCGCGCACGTGCTGGCCTCCCTCGACGAGTCCAGCTACACCGGCGGCACCATGGAGGGCGACCACCCGATCGCCTGGTGCAAGGAGTACTCGGGCGGCCGGGCCTTCTACACCGGCGGCGGCCACACCGCCGAGTCCTACGCCGAGGAGGAGTTCGTCCGGCACCTGCTGGGCGGGATCCGCTGGGCTGCCGGCCGGACCCAGGCCGACTGCCGTCCGGAGACCGGCTACGCGGCCCTCTTCGACGGTTCTGACACCGAGGGCTGGGCGCAGGCCGGGCCCGGCTCGTTCAGCCTGGCCGACGGCACGCTCACCTCGCAGGGCGGCATGGGCCTGTTCTGGTACGAGGCGGCCGAGTTCCAGTCCTACTCGCTGAAGCTGGACTGGCGGCTGGAGGGCGACGACAACTCCGGCGTCTTCGTCGGCTTCCCCGCCTCTGACGACCCGTGGTCCGCGGTGAACAACGGGTACGAGATCCAGATCGACGCGACGGACGCGCCCGACCGCACCACCGGAGCCGTCTACGGCTTCCAGTCCGCCGACATCGCCGCCCGCGACGCCGCCCTCAACCCGCCGGGCGAGTGGAACACCTACGAGATCCGCGTCGAGGGCGAGCGCCTCCGCATCTTCCTCAACGGCGTCCTCGTCAACGACTTCACCAACACCGACCCCGCGCGCAGCCTCACGGACGGCCACATCGGGCTCCAGAACCACGGGGCCGCCGACACCGCGTCCTTCCGCAACGTCCGGATCCAGGAGCTGGACGACGCCCCGGTGACGGGACCGATCGTGGGGCACGGCGGGAAGTGCCTCGACGTGTTCGGCGCCAACCCCGCCGACGGCACCCGGATCCAGCTGTGGCGGTGCAACCGCACGGCCGCGCAGGACTGGACGGTGGCCGAGGACGGCACGATCCGGGCGCTGGAGCGTTGCATGACCGCCACCGGCACCAGGAACGGCTCGCCCGTCAGGCTCCACACCTGCGACGGCGGCGCCGACCAGCAGTGGCTGCCGGGGGCCGACGGCACGCTCCGCAACCCCGCGTCCGACCGCTGCGTCGACGCCGCGGGCCGCTCCGCGCACAACGGAACCCGGATCCAACTGGCGACCTGCACCAGCGGCACCAACCAGATCTGGCGACTCCCCACCGCCGGTTAGGGCCGACGCCGACCCGCCACACCCGGAACGACGGACGTCCCCGTCCGGCCTCGGCCGGACGGGGACGCGGAACGAGGAGGGCGGGCCCTCGGTCAGGGCACGGTCACGCCATAGGCGTTGGCCGCCTCGACCACCGGCTGGAAGAACGTCACGCCACCCGAGGTGCAGTTGCCGCTGCCCCCGGAGGTCAGGCCGAGACCGGTGGAACCGGACCAGAGCGGACCGCCACTGTCGCCGGGCTCGGCGCAGATGTTGGTCTGGATCATGTCGTACACGACCTCGCCGTTGCCGTAGTCGACCGTCCACCCAAGACCGGTGACGGACCCGCACCGCACGCCCGTGGTGGAGCCGCTGCGGCAGGCCGACTGGCCGACGACCGGGTTGGCGAACCCGGTGATGGTGCCGCCGCCCGCCACGGTGCCGGGCACCGAGGACGGCTGCGGGTCGTAGGCCACGATGCCGAAGTCGTTGACGGGGAACGACGAGCCCGCGGTGTAGCCGATCCAGGCGGAGCCGTTGTGCCACAGCGGGTACGGGGGAGTCGGGCCCCCGTACGGGTCGGCGGTACAGTGACCGGCCGTCAGGAAGTAGTAGCTGCTTCCCGAGCGGACGTTGAAGCCGAGCGAGCAGCGCCAGCCGACGTCCGCGTAGATCGCGTCGCCGCCCTGCAGGTACGTCTCGAAGGTGCCCTCGGTGCGCTGGACGTCCAGGGCGCCGGCCATGTCCCCTGCGGAGTCCCGGAGTTCGGCCAGGTCGGCCGCGGTGACGGTCTCGTCGGCCAGGACCGTGACGGTGTCCGTCGCCTGGTCGACCGCCCAGGCGAGGCCGCCGATGCCCGCGGCCTCGACGGCCTCGCTGGCGGCGGACAACTCGGAGGCGCTGAAGGCGCCGTCGGCGGCCTGCGCGGTGGCCGGCAGGAACAACGCCGACGCGGCGACCAGGCCGGTGGCGACCGCCAGGGCCCGTAAGCCGCGGGCCAGACGCCGGCGCGAGGTGGTGCGCTTCGATCTCACGTGCATTCCTCCAGTGGGATGCGTCGATCCGATGGATGAGACGGCTGTGAGGTGCGTGAAGCATGAGGAACCGGCACGTGATGGGCGAAGATCGCACAATTCCCCAACAAGTGCCGCACTGAATACTCTCATTTCATAACCCGGTGGCAAGGCGGACTTTCGGCCAGCGGCACGCCTCGCGCCCCCGTGCACCGGTGCGTCCGGGCGGTGCCGCGGGCCATGCTGGACGTGGACCGACTCGTGCTCGCCGCCGGCCCGTTGAGGGCCCGCCCCGATGATCGGAGACCCGATGTCCGACCAGCAGGACAGCCAGCACCCCGCCGAGGTGGCGGACGACATCCCGGCCAGCCACCGCTTCTGGGACGCCCTCGCCGGCGGAACGGACCACCGGCCGGCGGACCTGCGGGCCGCCGCGGAGGTCGAGCGGCTCTTCCCCGACCTTGTCGCCGGCGCCCGCGCCACCCGCCCGTTCCAGGCCCGGATCGTCAGACACCTGGTCGAGGCCGGCGTCCGTCAGTTCGTCGACCTCGGGACCGGCCTGCCGAGCGCCGGGAACACCCACCGCCTCGCCCAGGACCTGGCCCCCGACGCCCGCGTCGTCTCCGTGGACGTCGACGCCCGGCTGATCCGGCACCTCGGCGCGCTGATGCCCAGCACCCCTCAGGGCGCGGCCGAGTACGTCGCCGCCGACATCCGGGAGGTCGACGCCGTCCTCGACCGGGTCGCCGACACCCTGGACCTGGCGCGGCCGGTCGCCGTGCTCGCCATGAGCATGTTGGGCCACCTGCCGCCCGGCACGGCCCCTGGCGTGGTCCAGCGCTACACCGCGGCGCTGGCCCCCGGCAGTCACCTCGCGGTGTGCGACAGCTGGGCCGGCGCCCCCGGCGTGCGGGAGGCGTCCGACGCCTACAACGCCACCGGCGCCATGCCCTACCACCTGTTCGCCAGCCTCGCGGAACTGGCGGACACGGCCGCCGGCCTGACGATCCTGGACCCCGGCGTCGTCCCGGTCGACCAGTGGCGCCCCGACACCCCGACCTCAGGACCCGGCGTCGGCCAGTACGGGCTCCTCGCCGTCAAGGGCTGAGCCCGCTCACTCCCCGCCGTGCAGGGACTCGGCCGCCGCGGCGGCCACCGTCTCCGCCACCAGGGCGAGCGCGGGCACGTCCAGCTTCCACTGCTGCCAGTACAGCGGCACCTCCACCCGCCGCCCGGGCACCAGGTCCACCAGGGTCCCCGACCGCAGCAGCGGTTCCGCCTGCGGCTCGGGGACCAGCCCCCAGCCAAGCCCCGCGGCCACCGCGTCGCAGAACCCCTCAGAGGTGGGCACGTGGTGCCGCAACCGGCTGGCGCCCGACCGCCCGGCCGTGAGGGAGCGGACGAACCGGTCCTGCAACTGGTCACGCCGGTCGAAGACGATCACCGGCGCCGCCGGCAGGCAGCGCTCCACAGGGCCGCCCGACAGGTGGTGCGCCGCGAACCGCGCGCTCGCGACCGGCAGATACCGCGCCAGGCCGAGCGGACGCACCAGACAGCCCGCCACCGGCTCGGCCGCCGACGTCACCGCCGCCATCACCTGCCCCTCGCGCAGCAGCGCCGCCGTGTGCGCCTCGTCCTCGCGGCGCAGGTCGAAGCTGATCGGCGGGGACTGCGGCACCCTGGTCAGGGCCGGCAGGAACCAGGTGGCCAGGGAGTCCGCGTTCACCGCGATCGGCACCCGGGTCCCCTCCGTCCAGGGCGCGATCCCCAACTCCCCCCACGCGTCCCGCTCCAGGGCGGCCAGCTGGCGCGCGAACCGCACCACCACCTGCCCGGACTCGGTCGGCCGCACCGGCTTCGTGCGCATCAGCAGCACCCGCCCGGTGCGCTGCTCCAGGGCCTTGACCCGCTGGCTGACCGCGGAGGGCGTCACGTGCAGGGCAGCGGCGGCGGCGTCGAAGGTGCCCTCGTCGACGACGGCCAGCAGCGTACGCACCTGGTCGCAGGGCAGATCGGTCATCACGAGAGCTCATGCTACGTAAGAAAGATTAGCTGTACTGATGGGGCCGCGGTGCATAGCGTCGGACGACGTGAACAGCGGCATCCTCCCGGCGGCCCTCGCCGGATACGGCACGGGCCTGTCCCTCATCGTCGCCATCGGCGCCCAGAACGCGTTCGTGCTGCGCCAGGGGGTGCGCGGGGAGGCCGTCCTCCCGGTGGTCGCCATCTGCGCCGTGTCCGACGCGATCCTCATCGCCCTCGGCGTGGCGGGACTCGGCACACTGGTCACCACCTGGCCGGCCGCGCTGACCGTGGTCGGCCTGGCCGGCGGCGGCTTCCTGATCTGCTACGGCCTGCTGGCCGCGCGCCGCGCGCTGCGCCCGGCCGCCGGGCAGGCGCTGACGGCGCGGGTCGCCGCGGCGGGCTCCGCCCGCGCCGCCGTGTTCACCTGCCTGGCCATGACCTGGCTCAATCCGCACGTCTACCTCGACACCGTGCTGCTGCTCGGCTCGGTCGCCGCCGACCAGGGCTCGCTGCGCTGGGTCTTCGGCCTCGGCGCGATCCTGGCGAGCCTGACGTGGTTCACCGGGCTCGGCTACGGCGCCCGACTGCTGGGCGGCGTGCTGGCCCGCCCCGCCGCCTGGCGGGTGCTCGACACGCTGGTCGCGGCCACCATGCTCGCGATGGGCGCCATGCTGCTGGCCAGAACGATCTGAGCCGGCCGGGGCCCGCCGTCACGCCGTCACGCCGTCACGCGGTGACGATGTCGGCCCGGAGCGGGGTGAGTTTCGCGGCGATCACGCCGATGGCGTCCGCGTCGACACCGGCCTCGGTGAGGGCGGCCGCGAGGTGGCCCACCACCCGGTCGAACGCCGCGTCGGTCACGCCGAGCCGGCCATGCGCCCGCGCCATGGACCGCCCGCCGTAGGGGTGGGCGGCGCCGAGGGCCTGGCCGACGAAGCGGCGCTGATGGTTCTTGAGACGGTCGACGTCGACTCCGGCGAAGAAGCCGGCGAGGCTCTCGTCGGCGAGCACCCGCTCGTAGAAGATGTCGACGACCGTGGCCACGGCGGCCTCCCCGCCGAGTTGGTCGAACAACGTGTCGCCGGCCGACTGCCGCTCCGCTGCTGAGGATGAGGTCATACCGTCCACGGTGCCCATGGGCGTTTGCGGCCCGATGAGCCCGCGGTTTCCGTTATGCCGCGTTCCCCCCGCGGCCGTCCGACCTGCCGGGTGAACTCTCCGACACCACGACGTAACGTACTGTGACGGGCGGGGTGGGAGGGGCCGCCGGCGCCTCGTGCGCCCCGCGGCCCACCGCCTCACTGGCTGGTGATCACGGTCACGGTGGTCACCGTGGTCGCCGCGGTGATCGCGGCGGCGGTGCGCGCCACCGCCGTGCTCACGGCCACGGCTCCCCAACTGCCCTGCTCGAACTCCTTCCCCCGCTGGTGGACCTTGGTCGACCACTTCGGCGCGGGGTGGAGCGACGGCAGGGCGCCGCCGGCCGAGAGCAGCGCGATCACCGCGGCGGTGCGCGTGTCCGGGGTCTCCCCGTCCTCCAGCGCCGCGCACACCCGCCGGCGCAGCGCCGCCTCGTGCCGCGTGTCGTCGGCGGGCAGCCTGGTCGAGGGGAAGATGCCCAGCACCCGCCTGGACTCCCGCCGGATGAGCCCGCGTTCGACCAGCCGGTCGATCACCGGCTTCCGGAGACCGCCACCGATCTCCAGCAGGGCCGTCTGGACGCCGCGGGGGCGCTCCGCGACCTTCTCGTAGGCGGACCGCAGCAGGGGGTCCGCGAGGTCGCCCGTGCCGACCGTGACCACCCTGGGCCCGCTCAGCTTGGACCCGCTCTCTTCGACGTCGATCTCGCCGCGGAGCGCGAGCTCGACGAGCACGGCGCCGCCCAGGGTGTAGTGCAGGGTGCCGGCGGCGGCCGGGACCCCCGTCTCGTCGTCGAGCAACAGCAGCATGACCTCCTCGACGAGCAGCGGTTCTTCCTGCATGCCGGCCCCCTCTCCCGTGATGTTTCGACTCCAGTCTTCTCGCGGCCCCGCCACCCGGCCAGTGACAAGCGTCACGAGTTCGCGCGAGCAACGCCATTCGCCGGCCCCGCGCAGGATGTGCCCGGGCGGCGTCGAGCCGGCCGAGTGGGCACCACTCATCGGATGTATCGGCAGCGCAGGGTTTCGGTGGCAGCGGTGAGTGGCGGTCCGCAGGGGGCTTGACGCTGAATACATCGGATCTCTACCGTCTGTGGTGCCGAACCCTGGGTCCGGCCCGGGGCGCTCCGCCCCCGCAACCCGCGCCAAGCGAACGAGGGTTGCCCGCGCCACCGTCGCACCACCCGAGCCACGCGCAGCCCGGCACCGAGCACCGGTCATCCCCACACCACAGGAGCCGCCGTTGTCTCCCCACGCCAACCGCCGACACTTCCTGGCCGTCTCCGCCGCGGGCACCGCCGGCGCCGCCGCGATAGCCGCGGCCGGCGGCTCGGCCGCCGCCTCCCCGCACGCCACCGGACCCGCCACGGCCGACGCCGACGCGCCCCGCCCCGACCACCCGCTGCGCCTCTGGTACACCGCCCCGGCCACCGACTGGCTCCAGGCGCTGCCCCTCGGCAACGGCCGGCTCGGCGCCATGGTCTTCGGCGGCGTCGAGACCGAACGGCTCCAACTGAACGAGGACACCGTCTGGGCCGGCGGACCCTACGACCCGGCCGCCCCCGACGGCCTGGCCAACCTGCCGGAGATCAGACGCCGGGTCTTCGCCGGCGACTGGACGGGCGCCCAGCAGCTGATCGGCGACACCTTCATGGGCACCCCGCTCGGCCAACTGCCCTACCAGCCCGTCGGGAACCTCCGGCTGACCTTCCCCACCGGCGGCCCGGCCGGTGACTACGCCCGCGAACTCGACCTCACCACCGCCATCGCACGCACCCGCTACACCCGCGACGGCGCCACCCACACCAGGGAGGTCTTCGCCAGCGGCGCCGACCAGGCCATCGTGGTCCGGCTGACCGCCGAGGGCGGCCCGATCTCGTTCTCCGCCGCCTTCGACAGCCCGCAGACCAGCACCGTCCACTCGCCCGACCCGCTCACCATCGGCCTCGACGGCTCGGGCGAGACCGTCGAGGGCCACACCGGCGAGGTGCGGTTCCGCGCCCTGGTCACGGTGCGCGCCACCGGCGGCACCGTGACCAGCCGGCACGGCACCCTGACGGTCGCCGACGCCGAGGCCGTCACGCTGCTGGTCACCGTCGGCACCAACCACACCAGCTACCAGGACCTGACGGGCGACCCGGAGCGCCGGGCACGCGAGCCGCTGCTCGCCGCCGCCGACCGCCCCTACCGCGAGCTGCGCGCCCGTCATGTCGCCGACTACCGGCGCTACTTCGACCGGACCACCCTCGAGGTGGGGGAGACGCCGGCGGCCCGGCTGCCGACCGACCAGCGGGTGACCGGCTTCGCGGCCGGCGCCGACCCCCAACTCGTCGCGCTCTTCTTCCAGTTCGGCCGCTACCTGCTGATCTCCAGCTCCCGCCCCGGCACCCAGCCCGCCAACCTCCAGGGGCTGTGGAACGACCAACTCAGGCCGCCGTGGGACTCGAAGTACACCATCAACATCAACACCGAGATGAACTACTGGCCCGCCGGACCCGCCAACCTCATCGAGACGATGGAACCGGTCCTCGCCCTGCTCGAGGACCTGGCCGTCACCGGCCAGCAGACCGCCCGCCTCCAGTACGGCGCCGGCGGCTGGGTGTGCCACCACAACACCGACGCCTGGCGCGGCACCGCACCGGTCGACGGCCCGTTCTGGGGAATGTGGCAGACGGGCGGCGCCTGGATGGCCCTGCACGTCTGGGAGCACTACCGCTTCACCGGCGACCTCGCCGCGCTCCGCCGCCGTTACCCCGTACTGCGCGGCGCGGCGCGGTTCTTCGTGGACTCCCTCGTCGAGGACCCGAACACCGGCCACCTGGTCACCTGTCCGTCCAACTCACCGGAGAACGCCCACCATCCCGACGCCTCGGTCTGCGCCGGTCCCACCATGGACATGCAGATCCTGCGCGACCTGTTCGGGGCGGTCGCCGAGGCCGCCACGCTCCTCGGGACCGACGCCGACCTCCGCGACCTGGTGCTCGGGCTGCGCGACCGGCTGGCCCCGACCAGGATCGGCGCCCAGGGCCAGATCCAGGAGTGGCAGGAGGACTGGGACGCCATCGCGCCGGAACAGCACCACCGGCACGTCTCGCACCTCTACGGGCTGCACCCGGGAAACCAGATCACCGTCCACGGCACGCCCGAGCTGGCCAGGGCCGCCCGGGTCACGCTGGAACAGCGCGGCGACGACGGCACCGGCTGGTCCCTGGCCTGGAAGATCAACTTCTGGGCCCGGCTGGCCGACGGCGCCCGCTCCTACAAGCTGCTGCGCGACCAACTCACCCCCGAGCGCACCGCCCCCAACCTCTTCTGCCTCCACCCGCCCTTCCAGATCGACGGCAACTTCGGCGCCACCGCCGGCATCACGGAGTGGCTGGTGCAGTCCCACACCGACGAGGTCCACCTGCTGCCCGCCCTGCCCCCCGAACTGCCCGAAGGGCGCGCCACCGGCCTGGTCGCCCGCGGCGGCCACACCATCGACCTCGACTGGCGGGACGGCGAACTCCGCCGCGCCACCCTCCGCGCCCGGCACCACCGCCCGGTGACCATCCGCACCGAAACCCCGGTCGACGTGACCGCCGGCGGCGAACCCCTCCGCGTCCGGCGCCCGGAGCCCACCCTGATCACCTTCACCCCCACCCCGGGCACCGCCTACCGACTCACCCCCCGATAGCCGCCCGCCACCGCCGCCACCCGGGCGGGGCCACCAGGGCACTCGACGCGTCGGCGCGAGGGGAAGCGGCCGGGCGGCTCAGATGAGCATGGCGGACTGGGCCCAGCGGCGCGTGGCGTACGGCAGCCAGCAGACCCGGTCGCCAAGACCCCAGATGAGCCGCTCGGCCTCGAACGCCGCCAGCACGGGCGCCGGCACCGCGCCGGCCGGGGCGCCCGGCACCAGCGTCTCGACCGCCGCCCGGTAACCGTCGTCGGTGAGGGTGAACCGCCGCAGGTCGCCCCACCGCCGGTCGCGCAACTGGAAGAACCCGGGGCCGCGCCGCCACTGGCACTTGCCCAGATAGTGCCCCGCACGCCACCGGGACAGCGCGGCCTCGGCGTCCGGCACGCCCTCCAGCACGGCCGGCGGCTGGAGGTGCCCCAACGGCCGCCAGTCCTCGGCGCCGGCCGGCAGCCGGAGCCGCCACTGCGTGTAGATCGCCTGGGCGGTCAGGTCGCGGACCAGACACAGCAGCCAGACCGTCCCCGGCACGTCGGCCGGCGCCGCCAGGTCGACCCGGCCGGGCAACTCCACCCGGCGGGCGCCCAGGTCCCACAACACGTCGACGGCCTCGTCCGGCCGGCCGGTGAGTTCGTGTTCGCCCAGGTACATCCCGGGCGCGTCCAGCGACCCGGCGTCGTAGTCGCGCCAGGCCCGGACGGTCAGCGGAGTGCTCACGATCGTCGCTCCTCGCGGGTCAGGCCGGCAGCGGAGCCGGCTTCCGGTCGGTGGGGGCGGTGGGCGCGGTGACGACGTTGCGCATGAAGCCGAGCCGCAGCACCTCGTCGTTGACGGGCGCGGGCGCCACGTGTACGTACTGCCCGGCGTCCGCGTACAGCAGGCCGAGCGCACACCACGCGGCCAACAGCTCGGGCACCGCCGCCTCGACGTCCGCGTCGGGGAACAGCTCGCCGAGCCGGCGCGTCAACGCCTTCGGTGAACGCGGCTGTTCGAGCAACCGAAACGCCGCCAGCTCCAGCGGGTCGTCGACGACCAGCGTCGTCCAGGCGAACGCCCGGCGCCGGTTCAACAGCACGATCCGGTCGCCCAGGTCGTGCCGCACCAGCCGGCTCGTCGCGTACGCGTCCATCCAGGCTGTCCGGTTCGTCGGGGTGTCCCCGCGGTGCCGGGTTCGCGGTGGCGAAACCGGCCCGTGGCGGCCGCGCAGCCGGCCGCGGGCGAGCGTTGACCCGAAATCGTCGCTGGACCCTCGCGTCTTCAGGCCGCGCCGCACAGGTCTTGACGTGGGCCGGATGGGGGAGGCAGAGTTCCGGCTAATCCGCATTAGCCCGGCCCTGGTCGCTCGAAATCGCCAGCTAATGCGTATTAGTCGAGAGGTGGAGAAGTGACCGAAAGGGAACCCCGCGCGGCGCGGCGCGGCCGGCCCAGGCAGGCCGAGGTGGCGCGGCTCGCGGGCGTCTCGCAGACGACCGTTTCGCTGGTCCTGGGCGGCAACAAGCAGGGCATCGTCATCCAGGAGGCCACCCGCGACCGGGTGCTCGAGGCGGCCAGGACGCTCGGCTACGTGCCGGACCCGGCGGCCCGCCGGCTGGCGGCGGCCAGGAACAACCTGCTCGGCGTGTTCAGCTTCACCGCCACGTTCCCCACCGAGGTCGAGCACTCCTACTACCGCTTCCTGGTCGGCATCGAGCAGGAGGCCGCCGCCCGCGGCTACGACCTGGTGCTGTTCACCGGTTCGAGCAGCGGCGGCGCGGGGGCCGGGGCCCCCGGGGCGCTCGACCGGGTCCGGCTGGCGGACGGCTGCCTGCTGCTCGGCCGGCACGTGCCGGCCGAGCCACTGCGGCGGCTGGTGGCCGACGGCTTCCCGCTGGTGCACCTCGGCCGCCGGGACGATCCCGAGGGCCTGGCCTGGGCGGGCGCCGACTACGCCGCAGCCAGTGCCGAGGTCGTCGAGCACCTCGCCGGGCTCGGGCACCGCCGGGTGCTGCTGGTCCGCGAGGACGACGACGCCCAGGCCTCCGCCGACCGGCAGCGCGGCTTCCTCGACGGACTGGCCGCCGCCGGGCTGCCCGCGCCCGAGGGCACCGTCGTCCGCACCGCGAGACCGGCCGCCGAGATCGACGCGGCATGGCTGCGGGCCCGGCACGCGGAGGGCGTCACCGCGTTCGTCGCCGAGGAGACCGACACCGGCGACGCCTGGCGGGCCCTGACCGCCGCCGTGGCCGGCGCCGGCCTCCGGGCGCCGCACGACGTGTCGCTCGCCCTGCTCGGATCCCCGCCCGCCGACCTGGCGGGGGAGCCGGAGCCCACCGGGTTCGACATCCCCAGGGCGGAGATGGGGGCCACCGCCGTCCGCCTGCTCACCGACCTGCTCGCCGGCGGCCAACGCCCGCCCCAGGCTCTGGTGACCTGCGCCTTCCGCCCCGGCACCACCGTGGCACCGCCCCCGCGCCCGCCCTCGCCATGACCGCCGCCCCGCACGACCCGGGCGCCGAGAGCGCCCCGAGCACCCACCGAGGAGAGCCCCCCATGCCGGAACCGACCAGCCCACCCACCGAGACCGACGTCCTGATCGTGGGCGGCGGCCTGGGCGGGGTCGCCGCGGCGCTCGCCGTCTGCCGGGCCGGGCGGCGCGCCGTCCTGACCGAGGAGACCGACTGGATCGGCGGCCAGCTGACGGCGCAGGCCGTGCCGCCCGACGAGCACCCCTGGGTCGAGCAGTTCGGCACCACCGCGACCTACCGGGCGCTGCGCGGCCACATCAGGGACCACTACCGCCGCTGGTACCCGCTGCGCTCCGAGGCCCTGGCGGTCGCCGAGCTCAACCCGGGCGCCGGGCGCGTCAGCAAGCTGTGCCACGAGCCGCGGGTGGCGCTCGCCGTGCTGGAGGCCATGCTCACCCCGCACCGCTCGGCCGGGCGGCTCACCGTGCTCACCGAGCACCGGCCGGTCGCCGCCGAGACCGACGGCGACGCGGTGCGCGCCGTGACGCTGCTCGACACCCGGCACGGCGCCCGCCACACCGTGACCGCGCCCTACGTCCTCGACGCCACCGAGACCGGGGAACTCCTGGAACTGGCGGGCGTGGAACACGCGCTCGGCGCCGAGGCGCGCGCCGAGTTCGACGAACCGCACGCCCCCGACGAGGCCCAGCCGCTCAACCAGCAGGGCATCACCGTCTGCTTCGCCGTCTCCCACCACGAGGGCGAGAACCACGTCGGCGACCGCCCCGCCGACTACGCGTTCTGGCGCTCCTACCGCCCGGACTTCTGGCCGGGGCCGCTCCTCGGCTTCACCGCCCCCGACCCGCGCACGCTGGAGCCGGTGGCGCGCTCGTTCCGCCCCAACCCTGAGGGCGACCCGCTGGCCGTCGCCGCCGACCAGAGCGAGGACGCGGGCGACAAGGAACTGTGGGGCTTCCGCCGCATCCTGGCCCGCGGACTGCACAGAGCCGGCGCGTTCGACTCGGACATCACGCTGGTCAACTGGCCGCTGAACGACTACTGGTTGAAGCCGCTGGTCGGCGCGGGCGACGCCGTCGCCAGGGAGGCGCTGGCCGGCGCCCGCGAACTGTCCCGCTCGGTGCTGTACTGGCTCCAGACCGAGGCGCCGCGCCCCGACGGCGGCACCGGCTTCCCCGGGCTACGGATCCGCCCCGACGTGACGGGCACCCCCGACGGCCTGGCCAAGTCGGCCTACGTGCGGGAGGCCAGGCGCATCAAGGCGGTCACCACGGTCACCGAACACGACGTGGCCATCGACCTGGTCGGCCCGCACGGCGGCACCAGGCACCGCGACTCGGTGGGCATCGGCGGCTACCGCATCGACCTGCACCCCTCGACGGGCGGCGACGACTACGTCGACATCGGCTCCGTGCCCTTCGAGATCCCCCTCGGCGCGCTGCTGCCGCGCCGGGTCACCAACCTGCTGCCCGCGGGCAAGAACATCGGCACCACCCACATCACCAACGGCTGCTACCGCCTCCACCCCGTGGAGTGGAACATCGGCGAGGCCGCCGGCGCGCTGGCCGCCCACTGCCTCGACACCAAGGTCACGCCGCACCAGGTGCGAGAGGAGGAACAGCGGTTCGCCGACTTCGCCCGGGTGCTCGACCGCGCCGGCGTCGAACGCCACTGGCCAGACGTCCGCGGCTACTGACCGCACCGGGCCCCGGCGGCCCGCCCCAGTGGCCGGTGAACCCGGGCGGGACAGCTCCACCTGTCCCGCCCGGCACCGCCCACTTCCGACATGGCACACAAGGAGGTGTCCCTCGAACATGACCGCTCAACGGACCACTCACCGCCTGCGCGTCGGCATCGACGTGGGCGGAACCTTCACGGACGCGGTGGCCGTCGACGCCACCTCGCTGGAGCTGATCGGCCAGGTGAAGGTACCGACCAGCCACCACCATCGCGACGGCGTCGCGCATGGCATCGTGGAGGCGCTCGACCGGCTGCTCACCGAGATCGGCCGCGCACCCGAGGACGTGACGTTCCTGGCGCACGGCACCACTCAGGCTACCAACGCCCTGCTGGAGGGCGACGTCGCCCCCGTCGGGCTCATCGGCATGGGGACCGGCCCCGCCGGGTTCCTGACCCGCCGCCTCGCCGCGCTCGGCAGGCTGGAGTTGGCGCCCGGCCGCACGCTCCCGCTGCGCTACGCGCACCTCGCCGACCCGGCCGATCCGGCCGCCGTCCGGGACGCGGTGGCGCGGGTCCGCGAGGCCGGCGCCGAAGTCGTCGTCGCCACCGAGCCGTTCAGCGTGGACGCGCCGGAGGGCGAGGACGCGGTGGCCGCCGAGGCGCGGTCCGCCGGCCTGCCGGTGACCACGGCGCACGAGATCACCTCCCTCTACGGCCTCGGCAAGCGCACCCGCACGGCCGTCGTCAACGCCGCGATCCTGCCCCGGATGCTGGCCACCGCCGACCTGGTGGACGCCTCCGTCGTGAAGGCGGGCGTGCGGGCGCCGCTGATGGTGATGCGCTGCGACGGCGGCGTGATGTCGCTCGACGAGATGCGCCGCCGCCCCCTGCTCACCATCCTCTCAGGACCCGCCGCCGGGGTGGCGGGCGCGCTGATGCGGGAACGGGTCAGCGAGGGCGTCTTCCTGGAGACCGGCGGCACCTCGACCGACATCAGCGTCATCCACCGCGGCAGGGTCGCCGTGCGGCACGCCGAGATCCTCGGCCGGGCCTCCTACCTGCCGGCGCTCGACGTGCGGACGGTCGGCGTCGGCGGCGGCTCGATGGTGCGGATCGGCGGCGGGGCGGTCGTCGCGACCGGGCCGCGCAGCGCCCACATAGCCGGCCTGCCCTACGCCTGCTTCGCCGCCCCGGACGACCTGGCCGGTGCCACCCTCACCCTGGTCAGGCCCATGACGGGCGACCCCGACGACTACGCGGTGATCGACGCCGCCGGCGGGCGGTTCGCGCTCACCATGACCTGCGCGGCCAACGCGCTCGGCCGGGTCCCCGAGGGCGACTTCGCCCGGTCGGACCCCGCCGCCGCGACCGCCGCCCTCGCCCCCCTGGCCCAGGCGCTCGGCACGGACGTGGCCGGCGCCGCGAAGGCCGTGCTGGACGCGGGCGCCACCCGGGTCAGGGAGGTCGTGGACCGGATGATCCGCGACTACCGGCTCGACGAGGAGGCCGTCGTGCTGGTCGGCGGCGGAGGCGGTGCCGCCTCCGTCACCCCACACCTGGCCGAACTCACCGGACTGCCGGGGAGGATAGCCGCCCACAACGAGGTGATCAGCCCGGTGGGCGTGGCCCTGGCACTGGTCCGCGAACAGATCGAGCGGATCGTTCCCGGCGCCACCCAGGAGCAGATACTCGGCGTGCGCAACGAGGCCGAGGAGGCCGTCGTCGCCCAGGGCGCGAGCCCTGAGGCGGTCGAGGTGGAGGTCACCGTCGACCCGCAGACCAACACCATCCGGGCCATCGCCACCGGCGCCACCGAGCTGCGCACCCAGGACCGCGCCCACCGCGCGGACGACGCCGAACGCCTCCGCGCCGCCGCGGCCAGCCTCAAGGTGGCGCCCGACCAGGTGGAGGTGCTGGCCGGCACCCCCTCCCACACCGTCTACGGCACGGTGCGCAGGCGACGACTGCGGCGGGCGCTGCACCCGGTCCGGGTCCTCGACGCCGACGGCGTGGTGCGGCTGCACGCGGCCGACGCCCGGGTGGCCACCACCACCGTCGCCGAGGCCCCGGGCGTGCTGGCCGACCTGGTGCGCGAGGCCACCTCCTACGGCGACGGCGGCGTGCGCGCCCCGGCCGTCCGCCTGCTGCTCGGCACCCGGATCGCCGACCTGTCGGGAGTGCTGGACGCCGAACCGCTGCTGGCCCTGGCCCGCGGCGAACTGCGCTCCCGCACCGGGGACGAGCCGGTCGTCGCCGTCCTGGAGGTCAGGTCGTGACCGCCCCCACCGCCCGCAACGCCCCCACCGCCTCCACCGTCCGCCCGGACGCCCCGCAGGGACCGTCGCTCGCCGCCCTCCTCGGCCCCGCCCGCCTGGCGCGGCTGCGCGCTGACTGCGCCGCGCTGGCCGAACGGGACGAGCGGGACGACACCGCGTTCGCCGTCGACCTGCTGGCCGGGACGCCGACCCACGAGGGCCGCGACGAGGCGACGCTGCGCCGCTGGGCGGCCGCGGCCTCCCGGTTCGGCGCCGCCCTGGCCGCCGAGCCGCCCGTCGCCGAGCCGCCCGCCGCCGGGGAGCCCCGGGTCGTGGAGCGCCCCGGCGGCCTCGCCGAGGACCCGCCGCTCCTCGCCCGCTACCGCTCCAGGCCCGAGCCCTCCGTCGAACTCTTCACGGACACCGCGGAGTTGGCCGAGGAGCTGATCGATCTGCTCGGCTGGCGCGCCCGGTACCCCGAGGGGTCCGTCCGCGCCGCCGCGCTCGCCCACGAGGCCGGCCACCACCGCCTCCACGACCCCGCCGTGAAACGCCGGCTGCGGACGGCCCTCGACCACCCGGTGCTGCGCCTGGGCCGGTGGCGGCTGCTCGGCCACGTGGCGGGTGCCGACGAGATCGCCGCGCACGCCTACGCCGGGGCCGCGCTGGGCCTCGGCGGCGGCCCGCTGCTGGTGACCGCCGCGCTGGCCCGCGCGGTCGCCGCCCTGCGAGAGGACTGAGAACCCATGGGAATCGTCATCCTGCTGATCATGCTGGCCGGCGTCGTGCTGATGCTGACCCGCAAGCTGCCCACGGCGTTCGCCCTGGTCCTGCTCGGTGTCGCCGTCGCCCTGGTGGTGGGGGCGCCGCTCACCGGCGAGGCCAGCGTCTTCGACACCGTCCTCCAGGAGGGCGCGGCCAAGCTGGCGGCCACCATGATCGCCATCCTGCTCGGCTCCTGGCTCGGCAAGCTGCTGGACGAGACCGGCATCGCGGGCACCCTGGTCCGCAAGATCGTGGAGTTCGGCGGGGACCGGCCCACCGTGGTCGCGCTCGGCGTTCTCGCGATCTCCGCCCTCGTCGGCACCGTCACCGGCTCCGCCCCCGCCGCGATGCTCGCCGGCATCATCGGGATCCCCGCGATGATCGCGGTCGGCGTGCCCAAGGTGACCGCCGCCGGGACCATCCTCATGGGGATCGCCGCCGGCATGCCCTTCGAGCTGCCGATCTGGCAGTTCTTCTCCACCGCGCTCGACCTGCCGGTCGACACGGTGCGGAGCTTCATGATGCGGCTGTTCCCCTTCGCCGCCGTCTTCGCCGTCCTCTTCGTGCTGGTGGAGACCCGGCGCCGGGGCGTGGAACACACCTGGTCGCTCCGCACCCTCGACGACCGCCGGGACCGCCGCCCCTCACGGCGCGAACGCCTCGGCGACGCGCCGTGGTACGCGCTGTTCACCCCGGCGGTGCCCCTGGTGCTCGCCCTCGGCTTCGAGGTCGCGATCATCCCCTCGCTGCTGGCGGGCGTGCTCTTCGCGCTGGTCACCACCACCCGCCCGCGCGACATGAACACCCGCCTGCTGCGCACCCTGTACGCCGGCTTCGAGGTGGCGGCCGCGCCCATCGCGCTCTTCGTGGCGATCGGCGTGCTGCTCGCGGCGGTGCAACTGCCCGACGCCGTCGCGGCCCTCGAACCGCTGGTCGAGGCCGTCAGCCCACGGAACCCCGTGCTGTTCGTGCTGATCTTCACCGCGCTGGTGCCGCTCTGCCTCTACCGGGGCCCGCTGAACGTCTACGGCCTCGGCGCCGGCATCGCCGGCGTGCTGATCGCGGCGGGCATCTACCCGGCCGTGGCGGTGCTCGGCCTGACCGCCTCCTACAACCAGGTGTTCGGCGTCGCCGACCCCACCAGCACCCAGACGGTGTGGAGCGCCCAGTACTCGGGCGTCAGCCCCCAACAGGTGATGGTCAGGACGCTGCCCTACGTGTGGTGCGTCGCCCTCGGCGGCCTCGCCCTCACCGCCGCACTGCACCTCTGAACGCACCCACCCCGACCCGTACCAACGACGTGACGGAGTCCCCATGACCATGAAACGCCGCACCCTGCTGTCCGCCGCCGCGGCCTCCGGCGGCCTGCTCGCCGTCGGCGCGCCCGCCACCCCGGCCGCCGCGGCGCCCGGCGGCTTCCCGGACTACACCCACCTCGGCACGCTGCTGACCCCGGGGCAGCTCTCCTACAACCCCACCGGCGAGATCATCTTCCCCTGCGTCCGCGGCGTCTACGACCGCCTGTCCGCCCCGCTGGGCCGCTACTACCTCTACTACGCGCCGCACGACGCGCCGGGCGGCATCTGCCTGGCCTACGCGAACTCCCTCGCCGGCCCCTACACCGAGTACCCGGGCAACCCGATCGTCTCGAACCGCTGGGCCCCGCACTACTCGGTCAGCCACGTCTCCTCGCCCCACGTCATGTGGCACGAGGGCGAACGCGAGCTGTGGCTCTACTTCCACGGCGAGAACACCACGACCCGGCTGGCCCGTTCGTCCAACGGCGTCGACTTCGTCTACGACCGCACCGTGCTGACCACCTCGATGCTGCCCTCGGGCACCACCGAGGCCTCCTACGCCCGCGTCTTCCCCCACGCGCTGCCGAACCGGGGCGCGCGCTACGTGATGCTCTTCATGGTCAACACCACGGCCAACCACCGCTCCATCGGCTGGGGCTGGTCCGCCGACGGGCGGAGCTGGAGCTTCGCCGACCAGCCGCTGATCAGGTACTCGGACGTCGGCGTCAACGACATCAGCGGCCCGCACCTGCTGACCAGGAACGGCTCGGCGTACGTCGTCTACCACACCGACAAGGCGCACGGCGGAACCATCAGGATCACCGAGGTCGGCGCCGACTTCTCCCGCCGCGACCATCTGGGCGTCTTCCACCGCCCGTTGGCCGGCGCCCCGGACAACGGCCGGTCCGCCGCCCCGGCGTTCGGCACGGACCGCGGCGTCCCGTACATGGTCTACGAGGCCGGCGAACGCCTCGCCGGCAGCATCGCCATCGCCCGCGGCTGAGCCCCCCCGGCACCCGCCCGCGCACCTACCTGCCGCGCGCCTCCCCGTCGTCGCCGGCCGCCGGGGAGTTCGAGGCCACGTCGCGCCGCCAGCGGTCGGCGGCGCGGCGCAGGTGGGCGGCCGCCGCCGCGACCAGCGGCTCGCGGTGCGGGTGCCGGCGGGCGTGCAGCACGACGCGCCGGCCGACCGCGGGGTCGGTGAGGGGCCTGGCCACCAGCGTGGCGGGCAACTCGACCGTGGCGAGGCGCGGCAGCACGGTGATGCCGATGCCGGCGTCGACGAGGCTGAGCGCCGCGCGGTGGTCGTCGAGCCGCGCGACGTGGCGCGGCGCGAAGCCGGCGGCGCCGCAGGCGTTCCCGATGATCCGCCCGATCGGGCTGTCGTAGATGTCGTGGTCGATCCAGGGCTCCGTCCGCAGCCGGCCGAGCGGGATCGAACGCGCGCCCGCCAGCGGGTGGTCGGCCGGCAGCACCGCGAGCAACTCCTCGGTGAGCAGGTCGTGGCGCCGGTAGCCGTCGAGCCGGATCCCGGCGCCGCCCACCGGTTCGGTGCGGATGTCGAGGTCGGGCCGGCGCCGACCGCGCCCGTCGACCGGCTCGTTCAGGCTGACCTCGACCGTGATGTTCGGCCGCTCCGCCCGGACGGCCCGCACCACCTCGGGGATCAGCCGCTCCGCCGCCGAGGCGAAGCAGGCGATCGCCAACCGCTCGGCCTGCCCGGCCCGCAGGTCCGCGACGGTGCGTTCGAGACGCCCGAGGTCGGCGAGCAACGGACCCGCCTCCTCGGCCAGTTGGAGCGCTTCGGCGGTCGGTGCGACGCCCCGCCCGTCCCTCTCGAGGAGCGTGAGCCCCGTCTCCCTGGCGAGCGCCGCCATGTGCTGGCTGATCGTCGCCGCCGAGTAGCTGAGGTTGCGCGCCGCGGCGCTGATCGAGCCGGCCTCGACGACCGCCCGGAGGACCGCCAGCCGATGCGTGGTGAGCATGAGTGCCACCGTAAGCCACCGCCGAACGGTCCGGCGGTTTTTGTCGCTTGTTACGGACGGTCGCGGGCGCGAGGGTGGTGACCGTGGACTCACGATTCCGGGAAGACGCCGACCGCCTGCTGATCCGCTACGGCACGACCTTCAGCCCCCGCGTCATCGAACGCGCCGCCGGCGCCCACGTGTACGACACGGCGGGCCAGCCGATCCTCGACTTCACCTCGGGCCAGATGAGCGCCGTGCTCGGCCACGCCCACCCCGACGTCGTGTCGGCGGTCTCCACGGCGATCGCCACTCTCGACCACCTCTACAGCGGCATGCTCAGCCGCCCGGTCCTCGACCTCGCCGAGGCGCTCGCCGCCACCCTCCCGCCCGAGCTGGGCAAGATGCTGCTGCTGAGCACCGGCGCCGAGTCCAACGAGGCGGCGATCAAGCTCGCCAAGCTCTACACCGGCCGCTACGAGATCGTGTCGTTCGACCGCTCCTGGCACGGCATGAGCCAGGGCGCCGCCTCGGCGACGTTCTCCGCCGGCCGCCGCGGCTACGGACCGCCCACCCCCGGCAACCTCACCCTGCCGACGCCCAACGCCTACCGCTCGCCGTTCCGCGCCGCCGACGGCTCGCACGACTGGCGGGCGGAGCTGGAGTACGGCTTCGCGATGGTCGACCGGCAGTCCTCGGGCAGCCTCGCCGCTTGCCTGGTGGAACCGATCCTCTCCTCGGGCGGCATCATCGAGCCGCCACCCGGCTACCTCGCCCGCCTCAGGGAGCTGTGCGACGAACGCGGGATGCTGCTGATCCTCGACGAGGCCCAGACCGGCCTCGGCCGCACCGGAACCATGTACGCCTTCGAGCGCGACGGCGTCGTCCCCGACCTGCTGACGCTCTCCAAGACCCTCGGCGCCGGCCTGCCGGTGGCCGCCGTGCTCACCGGCGAGCGAATCGAGCGCGTCTGCCACGAGCGCGGCTTCCTCTTCTTCACCACCCACGTCTCCGACCCGCTCGCCGCGACCGTCGGCGCCACGGTCCTCTCCGTCATCCAGCGCGAGGGACTCGTCGCCCGCGCCGCGGCCCTCGGCGAACAACTCACCACCCGCCTGCGTGAGTTGCACGAGCGCTACGACATCGTCGGCGACGTCCGCGGCCGCGGCCTGCTCCAGGGGCTCGAACTCGTCACCGACCGGGCGAGCCGAACCCCGGCCGACGAGATCGGGCAGCGCATCACCCACGACTGCCTCGCCCGCGGCCTGCACCTCAACATCGTCCAACTCCCCGGCATGGGCGGCATCTTCCGCATCGCCCCACCGCTCACCGTGACCGAGGACGAACTGCACGCCGGCCTCGACATCCTCGCCGCCTCGATCGAGCGGGCCGCGACGGCGACGGCGAACCCTCCGAGGAGGCGGACGACATGACCGGGCGCCCCGGACCCCCGCCGCCACCCGGCGTGACGCGGTCAGGGCCAGAACGCGAGCCGGCCGGCGAACCTGTCGTGCTCCACCGCGGTTCCGGTGCCGCTCATCCGCACGAGCTCGGGCCGCGCCGGATCGAAGGCTGGCCAGTCCGCCACGCCCGGGACGGCCGGCCTGCCGTCCCGGACGAACGAGACCCACGCGGCGTGGACGGTCTCCGCGAGCGCGTCGTCGGTCGGCAGGAACCTGGCCGGCAGGCCCGGCGGAGGCCCGTCGGGGCCGCGCCAGACGTAGCCGAGTTCGGCGCCGTGCCGCGCGCCGCCGCCGTTGTCGCCGAACTCTCCGAACAGATACTTGTACACCGGCGCGTGCGCGGCCTGTGCCTCGGCGAAGCGTGACGTCGGCATCTGGAACACCAGGTCGCCGGTGATGACGGTGAGCAGGCCCTTGCCGCTCAGCTCGGGGAACAGGCCGGCGTAGTGGCGCACGGCGTCCGCGCCGGAGCGGCCGAGCGGGGACAACCGCGGCTCCAGCAACTCGGCGGCCCGAGCGGGGGTCATCTCGTCGTGGATCGACGTGTGCGTCACCGCCTCCCCGGTGGTCGTGCCGATCATCATGGGGATGCCCGCCGCCGACCCCGCCGCGACCGCTTCGGTGGGCGGGGCGGGCAGTGTCACGCCGTCGACCACCGGCTGGAACGGCAGGCCGAGCACGGCCACCTCTCCGTAGCGGTCGGGATCGTGCCGGGTGTAGGCGTCGTCGCACAGCTCCCTCTGCACCCGCAGCAGCCGGTCGATCGGCACGTCGGCCAGGTCGGCGGCCGAGACGCCGACAGCGCGCAGCACCCGCGTGGTGATGTTCCGCGCCGTGTCGACCGACAGGTACGCGGGACCCGCGCCGCTCTGCGGCATCGCGCGGGCGAACAGGCCGCGCGCCAGCGGCATGGCCATCAGCGTGGCGACGGCGAACCCGCCGGCCGAGCGTCCGGCCAGGGTGACGTTGGCCGGGTCGCCGCCGAACCGCGCGATGTTGTCCCGCACCCACCGCAGCGCGGCGATCTGGTCGAGCAGTCCCCGGTTCGCCGGCGCCGTGTCCCCGGTGCCCTCGGCGTACAGGAAGCCCAGTGCTCCGAGGCGGTAGTTGAGCGTCACCTCCACGACGCCGCTGTGCGCGAACGCCGCAGACTGGAGGACGGCCTCGGCGCCGGAGCCGACCGCGTACCCGCCGCCGTGCAGCCACACCAGCACCGGCAGGCCGCCTCCCAGGTCGGGCGTGCGGACGTTGAGCGTCAGGCAGTCGTCGCCCGACGGCAACGCCGACGTCGCCGCGGTGCCGACCGGGCCGTAGGTCGGCACCTGCGGACAGACCGGGCCGAGGCGCAGGGCGTCCCGCACTCCGTCCCAGGGCTCCACCGGGCCCGGTGGCCCGAACCGCCGGGGGCCGACCGGCGGGGCCGCGTAGGGCATTCCGAGGAACGCGTGCACCCCGTTCCTGCTGAACCCGCGCACGCGCCCGGCCGAGGTGGCGACGACGGGTCCGGCGACGCCGCCGGTCACTGGGGGATCCCGCGGAGCATGCTCACGCGGACCCCGAGCGGCATCGGCGCGCCCTCGAAGACCGCTCCCGCGCGCAGCACCCACCGTGGCCGGCGCAGGACGTCGAGCCCTTCGGCGAGCACGTCGCCGTCGACGACGAGCACGTCCGCCGCCTTGCCGGGGACCAGCGAGCCGGTCTGCTCGCCGACGCCGGCGATCCCGGCCGCCGTGCTGGTGGCCGCGCGGAGCACGTCGACCGTCGCCGCCCCGGTCGCCTCCTGCAGCAGCTCCAGCTCCTCGACGACCTCACCGCTGGTGTCGGTGCCGGTGCCGACGGGCACGCCGGCCAGCCACGTCAGCCGCGCGCTGTTCCGCAGCCGGTCGATGATATCGGTGAGGATCCGCCGGGCCATCGACTCCTGACCGATCATCCGGTACTGGAAGGCGATCGCGATCAGCCCGGAGATGGTCGGGACGTGCGCCGTGCCCCTTTCGACCATGAGCGCGACCGTCTCGTCGTCCATGAACGCGCCGTGCTCGACGGTGTCCACGCCGGCCTCGATCGCGTTCCTGATCGACTCGGTCGAGTAGGCGTGCGCCGCGGCCCGCTTGTGGAACTTGTGCGCCTCCGCGATGCCGGCCGCGAGCTCCGCCGGGCTCAGCTCCGGAATCCCGGGGTCCTCCTCGGGGTAGGTGCCCAGACCGCCGGACGCCATGAACTTCAGGACGTCGGCGCCGTTGATGATCTGCTGGCGGACGGCCCTGGTCACCCCGACCGGGCCGTCGGCCTCCACGGCTCCCCAGTTGCTGCCGTGGCCGCCGGTGATGCAGATCGGGTCGCCGCCGGCGATGATGCGCGGTCCCGGGATCACTCCGGCGTCGACGGCCTCGCGGGCCTGGATGCCGGTGGATCCTGGCAGGCCGAAGTCGCGGATCGTGGTCACGCCCGAGCGCAGCTGGGCCTGGACGTTGGCCGCCGTGTGGTACGCCAGCAGCGGTTCCGGGCTGCGCATCAGGGCGTCGCTCTGGTCGCGGTACCGGCTGCCGGGTTCGGAGATCCGCAGCTTCTTGCGCGCCATGTGGTCGTGCAGGTTGATCAGCCCGGGCAGGACGGTGCCACCCGCGGCGTCGAGGACCGTCGCCGAGTCGGGCACCGGCATCGGTCCCCGCCCGACGTCGGCGATCACCCCGTTCTCGATCAGCACGCCGGCGTTCTCGACGACCTCGTCACCGACTCCGGTGATGACCGTTGCGTTGCGCACGACGACCGTCACGGCTGCTCCTCTCTCACGGCTTCCAGCGCCGCGCGCGCGATGGCGTCGGCCTGCCGGATGGTGGGGTGGTCCTTCCCCGGCTGGGGGAGGTTGGCGATGTTCCAGTGGATCGGCTCGATCGGGATGCCGTAGGCGAACCGGCGCGTCGACGCGACTCCGTCGGCTCCGACGACGCCGTAGGTGGTGCGGTCCACGTCGAGCCCGCCCGACGCGATGCGCTCGCCCGAGGCGCTGGTCATGGTGTGGGGGCGGACGAGACCCGCCGCCGCCATCGCCGACAGCAGCGGGCTGGCGGTCCGCCGCAGGTCGACGCCGTGGAGCCGGGCGTCGACGAGGACGTCGAAGAGCCGCTCGCCGGCGAGATTGGCGGTGGTGACGGCGAACCGGCCGGTCCCGTGGTCCGGTCGGACGCGGGCCCGCGAGCCCAGGAAGCCGACGAGGCCGGCGTCGGCGAGCGCCAGCAGCTGCTCCAGCCTGATCGCCGGCGGCCCCGCGGCGAGATAGGCCCCGACGCTGCCGAACCAGCCGTCGACGTCACGCAGGTGCGACGCGCCGTCGAGCGCGCCGGAGGCGACGATGAACCGGAGGCGGTCCTTGAGGGCGGCCAGCATCTCGCCGACCGCCGTGACCCGGCCGCGCGGCCTGGCCGACGACTCGGCGAGATCGGCGCGCACCACGTCGACGACCGCCCGGTCCAGCGCCGCCCGATCCGCGAGGATCTCGTCGCCGAGCGGGTCGAGCAGCGGAGCGAGATCGAAGGCCGGGACGTCCGGAAACGCCGAGGCGAACAGCTCGTCGACGGCCGGCCCTTCGGCCGGCAGCGACCGGTAGCTGTCCAGGACGGCGCCCACGTCGAGGCCACCCGACGGGCTCGACAGGCAGGAGTAGTACGCCCACCGCAGGTCCCTGACCATCGGCGGCCAGACGTCGGCGGCGAAGTCGACGTGACGCCGGGCGGCCAGGCCGGCCACCAGCTCGGCGTCGAGGAACACCGGTTCCGCGGTGCCGGGGACGAGAGCCCGGCCGAGGTACGGGATCCCGCGTCCGGAGCCGACCATGAGCAGCGGTTCCCGGCCGCTTGGCAGGTACCGCAGCCCGCCGGCGGCGTCTTCGGGGTAGCGGACGAACTTCCCTCCCCGGCCCTCGGTGAGCAGCGCCACGCAGTCGTAGAAGTTGAGCCCGGTGCCCAGGAGCGCGACGGGCGTGCCGGGGGCGATCGGATCCCAGTCGACGTCGATGGCCGCGCTCGGCGGCACATAGGTCAGGCCGCGCTCGGCGGCGAAGGCCGCGAGCCCCGCCTCCCGGGCGGCGGGGTGGACGTCGGTGTGCCCGGTGGCGAGGACGACGGCGTCGGCGACCAGCGTGCGGACCTCGCCGCCTTCCTCGTGGCGCAGTGCGAGGTGTTGGGCGCGATCCGCCGACTCGGCGAGCGACGTCGCGGTCGCCCGGTGGACGACCACGCGGACCCCGGGCGGCGCCGACTCGGCCAGGAACCGGCGGCACCAGCGCAGATAGCCGCCGAACAGGGCCCGGGTGGGGAAGTCGTCGGGGCCGAGCGACACCGCCTCGGCCCGGCGGTCGGGATCCGACAGCTCCGCCCCGGCGACGCGTTCGACCCATGCGCGGAAGTCGAGCGAACCAGGCAGTGGGTCGACGTCGGGCAGGCCGGCGTCGGCGAAGATCGTGGCCTGCCGCGTGCGGCTGTTCATCAGCAGCGTCGGCGACTGGTCGTCCCGCCACACCCGGCCGGTCTCGAACGGCTCGATCAGATGGAGCGTCAGGTCGCCCGCGTCGCGGGCCCGCGCGATCAGCCGGCCGAGCACCGCGAGCCCCCGCGGGCCGCCGCCGACGACGGCGATCGCCGGTGCCCGCCCGCGGTGCGCGCCCTCAGCGGAGCGCACGCCGCAGCCCCAACGAACGCTCGACGACCACCATCACGGCGAGGGACAGGGCGATCAGCACGACGGACAGCGCCGCCACCTCGGGGCCGGCCTGGGTCTCCACGTAGTGCAGCAGCTCGACCGGCAGCGGTGTGACGTGGAAACCGCTGAGAAACAGCGACAGCACCGCCTCGTCGAAGGACACCAGGAACGACATCACCCCTCCGGCGACCACGCCGGGCCGGATCAGGGGCAGCGTCACCCGCCGGAAGGTCGCCCACCCGTTGGCGCCGAGCACCCGGGCCGCGTCCTCGCAGGCGGTGTCCGCGGTGGACAGGCTGACGCTGACGGTCCGGATGGCGTACGGGACACAGATGGTCAGGTGCGCCAGGATCAGCCCCCCGTAGCTGTTGGTCAGCCCCAGCGGCGAGAACAACAGCAGCAGCGCCAGAGCCAGCACGATGTTCGGCACCAGCAGCGGGGACAGGAACAGCGCACTGACCGCGGACCTGCCCCGGAACCCGTGGCGGTGGATGGCCAGCGCCGCGCACACGCTGATGGTCACGGCCAGCACCGCGACCGTCAGGGCGATCACCAGGCTGACCCGGAACCCGGTGAGGAACTCGGGCGTGCTGAAGACCGTGGCGTACGACGCGAAGCTGAAGCCGTCGGGCGGGAAGCGCATGTACGTCGAGGTGTCGAAGGAGATGACCCCCACGACGACGATCGGCGCCCACAGGAACACGAACAGTGCGGTGATCAGCAAGCGCCAGCCGACCTTGGCGACGACGTCTCTCATCGGCCGCCGGCCCTCCTCTCGACCCGCCGCTGAACGACCTGGTATCCCGCGACGGCCACCCCGAAGATGGCGAACAGCAGCAGGGAAAGGGCCGCGGCCACCGGCCAGTTCAACGTGTTGGTCGCCTGGTCGTAGATCTCGGTGGCCAGGACGAACACCCGGCCGCCGCCCATCAGCCGCGGCGTGACGTACGCGCTGATCGCCAGCACGAACACGAGCAGGCCGGCGGAGGTCACCCCGGGCAGCGAGAGCGGCAGGGTCACCCGCGTGAAGACCCGCCACCGGTTGGCGCCCAGCGAGGCCGCCGCCTGCTCGACGGTACGGTCCAGACGGCCGAACCCGCTGACCATCGCGAGGATCGCGATCGGCATGAAGATCTGGACCAGCGCGATCACCACGCCGGTGAAGTTGTTCGACAGCTGGATCGGCCGGTCGACCACACCCAACGTGTCGAGAGTGCTGTTGACCAGGCCCTGGTTGCCGAGCACGACCATCCAGCCGTAGGTGCGGGCCACCCCGGAGACGAGGAGCGGCGTGATGGCCAGCGCCGTCAGCAGCCCGCGGTACCGCGACGTCGTGCGCACCAGGAACAACGCGACCGGATAGGACACCAGCACCGTCAGCACCGCGACGACGAGGCCGAGCCGGACCGTCTCCAGTGCGACGTCCCAGTAGAAGCGGTCGCCGAGGACGGTGACGAACGAGTGGGCCGTGAACGTCTGCTCGATGCCGCCGCCCGGCAGGCCGCGGTTGACCGACATCCGCAGCACCCAGACCATCGGCAGCAGGTATCCGATCGCCAGCGCCGCCATGCCAGGCGCGAGCAGCAGGGCGATCGTGCGCACATGACGACGGCGCCGGTTCTGGACGCCGACCCGTGGCGCCTCGGTGGCAGAAGTGGTGGACACGGGCGGTCACCGCTCCAGCACGAGCGTGTTCCGGCGCGGCCACGACACCGTCACCGGCGTGCCAGGCGCCAGCACCCGGACCGCGTGGGAGCTCTGCTCGCTCTCGATCACCGTGTCGCCGACGCGGACGCGGTAACCGATCTGGTCGCCCGTGTAGCTCGTGGCGGCCACGACCCCCTCGTACCGGGTGACGGCCTCGCCCGGCGCGGTGTCCGCGGCGGCGCCCGACTCGTGCACCTGGACGGACTGCGGCCGCACGACCGCCGAGACCTCGGTGCCCGACGCGAGCGGGGTGGCCGGCAGGCCGATCACGCCGAGTCCTTCGGTGTCCAGCGCGGCCCCGGCCCCGTGCTTCCTCAGCGTGCCGCGGAACAGGTTCGCCCTGCCGATGAAGGTCGCGACGAACACCGTCGCGGGATTCTCGTAGATCTCCTTGGGCGTCCCGACCTGGACGACCCTGCCCTCGTTCATCACCGCGACCTGATCGGCCATGGACAGCGCCTCGTCCTGGTCGTGTGTGACGAAGACGGCCGTGGTACCTGACGCCTGCTGGATGTCGCGGATCTGGGTGCGCAGCGACTCGCGCAGTTTGGCGTCGAGAGCCGACAGCGGCTCGTCGAGCAGGAGCAACGTCGGATCGATCACCAGGGCACGGGCCAGCGCGACCCGCTGCTGCTGACCACCGGACAGCTGCGACACCCGACGCCCCGCCAACTCCCGCAGCGCCACCTTCTCGAGAGCCGCCTCGACCCGCTCGGCCGCCCGCGCCTTGGGAACCCTGCGCATCTCCAACCCGAAGGCGACGTTGCGGGCCACGTCCAGATGCGGGAACAGCGCGAACGACTGGAAGACCATGCCCATGCCGCGCTGGTGAACCGGCCGCCGGGTGATCTCCTCGCCGGCGACGCTGATCGTGCCGGCCGACGGTTCGACGAGACCGGCGATCATCCGCAGCGTCGTCGTCTTGCCGCACCCCGAGGGGCCGAGCAGGGCGAGCATCGCGCCCTGCTCGACATCCAGGTCCACGCCGTCGACCGAGGGTTGTGCCGCGCCCGGATAGGTCTTCGACAGCCCTCGCACCGACAGCCGCGCCGCCGCCTCAGCCACCTATGACCTCCCGCTGGATGCGCTCGACCCACTCCGCGTAGTGCGGTGAGATCCACGCCCAGTCGATCGGCGCCGCGTCGGCGAGCAGGCCGTCGGGCGAGGCGACCCGCCGCGTCAGTTCCTCGTCGAGGGTGACGTTCTGGTTGACGGGGCCGTAGAAGCCCTCCGTGGCCAGCGCCTGCTGTGCCTGCTCGCCGATGGCGAAGTCGATGAACCGCTGCGCGAGCTCCGGGTTCTCGGAGTTGGCGACCTGGTTGATGGTGCTGATCTGCGCGACGCCACCGCCCTCGGGGACGACGACGTTCAGCAGGCCCTCGTTCGCGTCGTGCAGGGCCTGGGCGCGGCCGTTCCAACCGACCCCGATGCCGGCGCTCCCGGACATGATCGCGTCATAGAGGTTCGGCTGCGGCTCCCAGGTCTGCACGTACGGCGCCATCTCCCGCAGCACCTCGAGTTCCGGGTCGATGTTCTCCTGGTAGTCGAGGCCCAGTTCGTCGGCCAGCCCGGCGATCAGCGCGATGCCGCGGGTGTCGGCGATCTGCAGGGCCAGCTGCCCGTCGTACGCCGGGTCGGCCAGTCCGCTCCACGTGCTGGGCGGCTCGGCGACGACGTCGGGGTTGTAGACGACGGCGAGGCTGTCGATGTACAGCGCCGGGCCGTAGCCGGGTTCGACGACCGCCGTGTCGATCAGCTGCTCCAGGTTCGGCACGTCGGCGGGGTCGAGTTCGGCGAACAGGCCCTCGGAGTTCGCGGTGCGCTGGACCGAACTGTCGATCACCACGACGTCGTAGGTCGCCGAGGACTGGTTGGTCCGCAGCCCGGCCAGCATCTCCGCCGAGTTCTGCGCGGGGTGGTAGGTGACGGTCACGCCCGGGTTCGCCTCGACGAACGGGTCGATGACCGTCTCCTGGAACTGGTCGGCGAACGCGCCGGAGAAGCCGGTCACGTTCAGCGTCTGACCGTCTCCCTGGCCGTCCTCGTCACCGCCGGTCGACGGTGACGACGCCGACGACGAGCAGGCGGCGACCGCGAGGGCGGACGCACCCGCCAGAACGGCCAGGCGCAGGCGGGTTGGTCGGGCGGTGTGCGGCATGGGAGTTTCCTCGTCACTCTGGTGGTCACTGCCTCGCGTCGCGCACCGCGGGCTGGGTGAGCCGAGACTGTCCCCTGCGAGCGGTCGGCCGGTCAAGCCCGTTCATTGCGCAGTAATTCGGGCATGTTAAATCTCCCGTGGCAACCTTGCCCTCTCCCACCCGAGCTGTTGCATCAGGTTCCGAGCCGCCGCTGGGTTCCGGGAACCGCCGTTGGGTCGCCATGGGTTGCGGGCGAGGGCCGTGCCGCACCTGTTGCAGCAGATCGACGTGTGGTGTTCGTCACATATCGTGTGCGGTCGCGCGGCGGCGTTCCGCCGGGGGGAGCAGCAGCACCTCAAGGGCCCAGGCACAGGCGCGTGCCTGGTCGAGGAACCACGCCCTGCCCTCGTCGGTGATGAGCGCGGGCGTTCCCCGGAGGGCGAGGGCGAAGCGCGCGGCTCCGAGGTGGTCGAGCACCGGCACGGCCACGGTCCGGATGCCCTGCGCGGACTCGCCGTCGTTGACCGCGTAGCGCCGCGCGCGCACCTGTTCCAACTCCGCCGCGAGGAGGGCCGGGCTGACGATGGTGCGGTCGGTGAACGCCGGCAATGGCGGGAGGGTTTCCGCGCCTCCCTCGCCGAGGCGGGGCCAGGCCAGCAGCACCTTACCGAGCGCCGTGGAGTGCAGCGGGCGGCGCAGGCCGACCCGGGGGGTCACGGAGCCGCCCGCCACGATCACGGCGTACGGTCCGCTGCGCAGCGCCAGGTCGGCGGTGGCGCCGGTGCGTTCGGCCAGGTCGGTCAGCTCGGGGGAGACCAGGTGCAGGCCGCGCTGATGGTAGGAGAGCCGCCCGAGTTCGGTGACCGCCGGGCCGAGGCGGAAGCGCGCCGTGCGATGGTCCTGCTCCAGGAAGCCGGCGTCCAGGAGCGCGCGGGCCAACCGGTGTGCGGTGGAGGTCGACAACGTGAGCCTGCGGGCGATCTCCGAGGCGCTGAGGTCGGGCGCGTTGTCGTGGAAGCAGTGCAGGATGTCCAGAGCGCGCCCGACGGCCTGCGCCCCCGTGCCCGAAGTCCGCGTCACGCCGTGTCCCTTCGTGTGCGCCCGGCGCGGCGAAGCGGCCACCGCGCTCTGGTTCCGGACCGCGAACTTCTCACATACCGGCATCCGTCGAGGACGCCGGCCCTCCTCCGCAACACCGCGTTCACGGCCGGTCCCACATCGTGGGACCTTCCTTGCCCGTGCTTTCCGTGCTGTGCGAGGCTGCGACGCGTCAGCCGGAGCAGGTCCGACGAAAGCCACCGAAGGGAGCGGAGCGATGCGTCCAACCGCCGCCGTTCCGTGCCCGCTCACGGTCCGTCGCCACGTCGACCTGGGGCGCGTCTCCAGCGCTGTCTGTCGCTGACACCCGTCCCCGCGCGACGCGCGGGACGCCCCCCAAGCTCTCCTCCCCACGCCTGCGGCCCTCTGCCGTAGCGGCGCCCACGCACCTTCACCGCCACCCCCGTCGAGGGGACCGGCTTCCATCAGGGAAGAGCCATGACACACCCTGCCCTGCCCACCACCCTGTGGTACACGCGTTGTCCGGTGCCGACCGCGACCGGCATCGCGGCCGATCGCCACTGGCTGGCCGACGAGTTCGCGTCCGACGGCATCGCGGTCCGCTCCCTGCAGGACGCGGCGCCCGGCGCCGACGCCGTGCCGCGGAGTACGCACTACACCCACGCCGAGGCCACGCTGTTCCGGGAGGGCGGCAACGTGCCAGCCCTGTGGGCCAGGTCGCGGGGGGAGCCGACCCGGCTGATCGGGCTGACCTGGATCGAGGAACGCCAGGTGATCCTGGTGGCACCCGGCTCCGGGATCCGCGGTGCGGCGGCGCTGAGCGGACGCCGCCTCGCCGTGCCCCGGCACGACCTGCCCATCGACTTCTGGCGGGCCATGGCCCTGCGCGGTTTCGAGGGAGCACTCGCGTCCGCCGACTCGGGACTTGCCGACGCCACCCTGGTCGAGGTGCGCGCCGGGGGGCCCGGCGGGCAGTGGGCGGCGGAACTGGCGGCGCTGCGCCGGGGCGAGGTGGACGCCGTGTATGTGAAGGGCGCCGTGGCCGTCGAGGCCGCCCGCCGGGTCGGTGCCGAAGTCGCCCTGGAACTCGATGAGTTGCCCGATCGCGCCCACCGGGTGAACAACGGCACCCCGCGCCCGGTCACCGTGCACCAGCGGCTGCTCGATGAGCACCCCGCCCTGGTGGACCGCTTCCTCGCCGTGTTGTTGCGTGCCGCCGACTGGGCCGCGGACCAGCCGGCGGAGGTGGCGCGCATCCTGGGCGCCGAGACGGGCGCCGGCCCGGAGGGCGTCCACGGCGCCTACCGCACCGGCTCGCACCGCACCCTCCATCCCGACCTGTCCGAGGACAGGTTGGAGTTGCTCACCCGCCAGGCCGAGTCCCTGTACGGCCACGGCTTCCTGCCCGCGCGCGTCGACGTGCGGGCGTGGGCCGCCCCGGAACCCCTGCGCCGGGCGACCCGCAGGCACCGCGCCACGGAGCGGTCGACCCTCCCCTCCCACCCCTCATCGGACCGGTAGGACCCACCATGCGCATTCCCAGACTCGCCCTCGCCACCGTCACCGCCGTCGCCACCCTGACGGCACTCACCGGCTGCGGGGGTTCGCGGGCGGACGCGGCCGACGGCCAGGAGCCGGCGGTCACCATCCGCATCCCCGACCCCGGCAACTCCGGCGTCCTCGCCCTCGGCAAACAGGACGGCTCGCTGGAGCGCGCCCTCGCCGAGGTGGGCGCCGAGGTCGCCTGGACCGGGAGCGCCGGCCCGTTCGCGCCGGCCGCCCAGTCCCTGAACGCCGACCAACTCGACATCGCCACCGGGTCCATCACCTCCGGCATCACGTCGCTGTCCCAGAACCCGGGGTTCGCCTTCTTCACGGCCACCGCGCCCGACCCGGCCGGTGAGGGCATCCTCGTCCGCGACGGTTCGGGCATCGAGTCCGTCGAGGACCTCGTCGGGCGGAAGGTCGCCGTCAACGAGGGCGGAACCGGCGAGTACCTGCTGCTGAAGGCCCTGGAAGAGGCGGGCGTCGATCCGGACGAAGTGGAGCGGGTGTACCTCCGCCCCGACCAGACCGCCGCCGTCTTCAACGCCGGCCAGGTCGATGCCTGGGCGGTGTGGGCGGCGTACTCCGTGGCCGAGATCGGCGGCGGCGACGCCCACTTCCTGGTCGACGGAGCGGACATCGGCTCCGACAACTACAGCCTCACGGCCGTCAGGACCGAGTTCGCCGAACAGCACCCGGACGTGGTGCGGGCCCTCTACGCCTACCTGCACGAGGCCAGCGTGCGGGAGCGCGAGGACCCGGAGGCGTTCCTGAACGTCACCACCGACGTCGGCCCGCAGGCCCTCACCGGCGAGGCCCTGCGCGTGCAGGTCGAGTTCTCCGCCCAGGGAGGCACCGTCGACCCCGTCACCGACGCCGACATCGAGCGGTTCCAGGACGTCGCGCGCTTCTACGCCGAGCAGGGAGTGACCCCCGAAGAAGTGGACATCGCGGCACACGTGCTCGACGTGACGACGCTGCGATGACGGCCACCGAGAGAGTCCCCGACACGCCGGCCACCGAACGGACCGGGGACGTGACCCGCCTGGTGACGCCGCACGCCGACGTCAGGCGGCCCCGCCCACGCTGGTACGCGGCGACGGTACGCGCGGTCGGCCCGCTCGTCCTGCTCGCGCTGTGGTGGGCGGCCTCCGCCACGGGCGTGCTCACCCAGGACGTGCTCGCCTCGCCCGGCGCGGTGGCCGGAGCCATCGGCGAACTGTGGGGAGACGGCCAGCTTCCCGAGGCGCTCACCACCTCGCTGACCCGCTCCGGCGGCGGCCTGCTGATCGGCGTGACCGCCGGCCTGAGCCTGGGGGTCCTCACCGGATTCACCAGGCTGGGCGACGAACTGCTCGACTCCTCCCTCCAGATCCTGCGCACCATCCCGTTCCTCGCCCTGGTCCCGCTGTTCATGGTCTGGTTCGGGATCAACGAGACGGCGAAGATCCTGCTGATCGCCGTGGCGACCACCTTCCCCATGTACGTCTCCACCACGAGCGGAGTCCGCGGCATCGACCCCGGACTGGTCGAGGCCATGCGCAGCTTCGGCATGGGCCGGTTCGCCATCGTGCGCGAGGTGGTGCTGCCCGGGGCGCTGCCGTCGCTGCTGGCCGGGCTCCGGCTGTCGATGACCCTCAGCGTGATCGCCCTGATCGCCGCCGAGGAGATCAACGCGACCGCCGGCATCGGCTACCTCATGGTGCAGGCGGGGAACTTCGCCCGCACCGACATCCTGGCCGTGTGCATCCTGGTCTACGGGCTGCTCGGGCTGCTCGCCGACGTCATCGTGCGGGTACTGGAACGGCTGCTGATGCCGTGGCGGAGGGCCGGCCGATGAGCACCGCCGTGCACGTCCGTGGCCTGCGCAGGACGTTCGGCGCCCGAGCCGTGCTCGACGGCCTCGACCTCACCATCGGCGCCGGCGAGTTCGTGGCCCTGCTGGGTGCCAGCGGCAGCGGCAAGACCACGCTGCTGAGGATCCTCGGCGCCCTGGACGCGGCGGACTCGGGCGAGGTCCTGGTCCCCCGGGCGCGCACGACCGTCTTCCAGGAGCCACGGCTCGTCCCCTCCAAACGCGTCCTGGACAACGTGACCGTCGCGCTCCCCAGGAGCCAGGCCGAACGCGGCCGGCGGGCTCTGGCCGAGGTCGGCCTGGAGCAGCACGGCCACGCCTGGCCCGCCACCCTCTCCGGCGGGGAGGCCCAGCGGGTGGCGCTCGCCCGCGCCCTGGTGCGGGAGCCCGAACTGCTGCTGCTCGACGAGCCGTTCGCCGCCCTCGACGCGCTCACCCGGCTCCGCATGCAGGACCTGGTGAACGAGCTGTGCCGAGCCCATCGCCCCGCCGTCCTGCTGGTCACCCACGACGTCGAGGAGGCGGTGCGCCTGGCCGACCGCGTCTGCGTCCTGCGCGACGGCCGGCTCATCACCGACCAGCCCGTCGACGTGCCCCGACCCCGCGATCCCGGCGACCCGTCCTTCGCGGCCCTGCGCCGCCGCCTGCTCGCCGATCTCGGCGTCCCCACCGCCGCCCGCGCCCCCCACCCACCCGAAGGGAAGTGAACTGAATGGCCATCACCATCGGCGTCCACAACAGCAACCCCACCCTCTACTACCTCTCCCGCCTCGACCACGCGGCCGAGGAACTCGCCACCGTGGGGGAGACCGCCGTCTTCCACCCCTACGCGGACGGGGTGCGCACCGGCCCCCTGCTGACGGACGGCGTCATCGACTTCGGCGGCACCGGATCGACCCCGCCGATCACCGCCCAGGCGGCAGGGCACGACCTCGTCTACACGGCCGTCTCGGCCCCGCGCCCCGACCACGGCGCGCTCCTCGTCGCCGAGGACAGCCCCGCACGCACCGTCGCCGACATCGAGGGCGGCATCGTGCACCTGGCGATCGGCTCCTGGCAGACCCACCTGATCGCCAAGGCGCTCGACGACACCGGCCTCTCCTACGACAAGGACATCGTCGCCGAGCGCGGCGGCGAGGACAGCGAGCGGCTCCTGCGGTCCGGAGCGATCGCCGCCTGGGTGGCCCAGGGCCCGCAGCTGGCCGCCGCCCGCCGTGCCGGCGGACTCCGCGTCCTCGTCCCCACCGGCGAGGTCATCACCGACCGCTCGGTGTTCTTCACGCGCCGGGCGCTGGCCGAGGAGCGCCCCGACGTGATCGCGGCGCTGCTGCGCGCCCTCCGCCGGACCGACGCCTGGGTCACGGCACACCCGCGCGAGGCCGCCGCCATTGCCGCCGACCACCAGGGGGGCGAGGTGGACGACTGGGAGACGGCGCTGCGGGCGCTGCCCTGGCACATCGAGGACGTCAGCGAGGAGTTCCTCGCCGAACAGCAGCGGGCCGCCGACATCCTCGCCCGCGTCGGCTTCATCGAAGGGCCGGTACGCACCGCCGACGCCGTCGCCCGCGAACCGAGGCCGACCGCCGGAGCCACGCCCGGAACCACAGCCCCCGATCGGCCGCGTCCCTAAGGAACACCCACCATGGCCTCCGAAGTCCTCTGGTACCTCATCCCGCGCGAGGGCGCCTACCCATGGGAGCCCGCCGGGCGCCGCCCGGTGAACCTGGGCTACCTGCGACGGCTCGCCGGCGCGGTGGACAGCCTCGGCTTCAGCGGCGCGCTGCTGGCGACCGACCTGCACGACGTGTGGCCGCTGGGCAGCGCCCTGTCCGCCTCCACCAGCACGCGCTTCCAGCCCCTGCTCGCCGTCCACCCCGGCCTGATCTCCCCGACGCTGCTGGCCAAGATGGCCCTCACCTTCGACACCCTGTTCGGCGGCCGGCTGCGGTTCAACGTCGTCAACGGCTCCACCAGGACCCTCCGCGAGTACGGACTGAACGTCGAGCACGACGAGCGGTACGCGCTGAGCGCGGAGTACTGGTCGATCGTGAAACGCCTGACCGCCGGCGAGGTCTTCGACCACCGGGGGAACTACTACGACCTGACCAACGCGGGCGGCTCCTTCGGCGACCTGAAACCGGTCCAGTCCCCCCACGTGCCGCTGTGGTTCGGCGGCTCCTCGGAGCCCGGCATCGAGATGGCGGCCCAGCACATGGACGTCTACCTCACCTGGGCCGAACCCCCGTCCCAGCTGGAGGAGAAGCTCGACCGCGTGCGGGAGCGCGCCGCCCGGCACGGGCGGACGCTCCGTTTCGGGCTGCGCCTGCACCTGATCGTCCGGGACTCCGAGGACGAGGCATGGGCCGCCGCCGACCGGCTGCTCGACGTCACGAGCGAGGCGACCTACGCCCGCCAACTCCGGGACAGATCCGGCGAGGACGGGGTCGGCTGGCAACGGCAGTTCCGGCAGCACGGCGGCAGGGTGCCCGCGCGGGCCCGCGAGTTGGAGCGGCATCCCAACCTCTGGCCCGGCATGAGCCTGTTCCGGCCCGGCCCCGGCACCGCCGTCGTCGGCTCGACCGCCCAGGTCATCGAGCGGCTGAAGGAGTACGAGGACCTGGGCGTCGACACCTTCATCCTGTCGGGGAACCCCCTGCTGGAGGAGGCCTACCGGGTCGGGGAGACCATCCTGCCGGCGCTCGGCGTGCCGGCGCCTTCCTGACCCCGCCACCTGCCGGGACCCGCCCCGGCGGCTCGGGTCCCGGCCAGGACGGCGGCGGGCTCGGCCTCAGCCGGTGGCGGGCGTCGGGATGCCCAGGTTCTCGCGGAGCGTGCCGCCCTCGTACTCGGCGCGCAGCGAGCCGCGTTCCTGGAGCAGGGGCACCACCCTGTCGACGAACTCGTCGAGCCCGCTCGGCACCAGGTGGGAGCCGAGGATGAAGCCGTCGGAGCCGTCCTGCTGGACGAACGCGTCGATGCGGTCGGCGACCTGGGCCGGGGTACCGACGAACTCGGTCCTGCCGAAGGTGTGGATGGCCAGCTCGCGCAGCGAGTAGCCGCGGGCGGCGGCCAGTTCGCGCCACTCCGCGACGGTGGCGAACGGGTCCTGGTGGATCCTGGCCCGGCCCTGGATGACGGGCGGCCCGTCCGGGTCGGGGTCGATGTCGGGCAGCGGCCCGTCCGGGTCGTAGCCTGACAGGTCGCGGTTCCACACGGACTCCAGCAGGATCTGGGCGGTCTGCCCGGTGATCTGCCGCAGCAGGATGTCCCGGTGGCGCTCCTCGGCCTCCGCCTCGGTCTCGCCCAGCACGAAGGACGCCGAGGGCAGCAGCTTCACGGAGCCCGGCCGCCGGCCCTGGCGGGCGGCCCTGGCCTGGATGTCGCGGTAGAACTCCTGGGCCTCGTCGAGCCGGTGGTAGGGGGAGAAGATGGCGTCGGCGCCGCCGGCGGCGAAGTCCCGCCCCTGGGGGGAGACGCCGGCCTGGAGGATGACCGGGTGTCCCTGGGGGCTGCGCGGGGTGGTGAACCGCCCCGCGATGTCGAACTGCTGGCCGGTGACGTCGAAGGAGCCGGCGTCCTTGTCCCGGAGGAAGGCGCCCTCCTCCCGGTCGGCGGCGATGGCGTCGGCCGGCCAGGAGTCCCAGAGCCGGCGGGTGACGGCCAGGAACTCCTGGGCTCGGACGTAGCGGTCCTCGCGGTCCAGGAACCCGCCGCGCCGGAAGTTGCGGCCGGTGAAGGCGTCGAACGAGGTGACGACGTTCCAGCCGGCCCGGCCGCCCGACAGATGGTCGAGCGAGGCGAGTTGGCGGGCCAGTTCGTAGGGCTCGTTGAAGGTGGCGTTGAGGGTGCCGACCAGGCCCAGGTGCTCGGTCACGGCGGCGAGCGCGGCCAGCACCGGGAGGGTGTCGGGCCGGCCGACGATGTCCTGGTCGAATATCCGCCCGCCGCGCTCCCGCAGGGCCAGGCCCTCGGCGAGGAAGAAGAAGTCGAACCTGCCGCGCTCGGCGGTCTGGGCGACGTGGCGGAAGGTGGAGAACGCGATCTGGCTGCCGGCCTTCGGGTCGGACCAGATGGTGTGGTGGTTCACGCCGCCGACGTAGGCGCCGAGGATGATCTGCTTCCTGGCTTCGCTCATGAGGTCTCTCCACTCCTCGCGGTGGTCAACGGGCCGTGGCGGCGTAGCGGTTGGCGGGACGCGGGAGCCCGAGCAGCCCGCGCAGCGTGTCCGCCCGGTAGGCGGTGCGGAAGGCGCCGCGGCGTCGCAGCTCGGGCACCAACGCGTCGACGACGGTGTCCAGGTCGTCCGGCAGCACGGCCGGGCGCAGCCGGAATCCGGTGAATCCCGCACCGCTCAACTCAAGGAGCACATCCGCCAGGTGGGCGGCCGTGCCGGTGAAGATCGGGGCGTCGCTGGTGTACTCGGCGCCGAAGCGCTCGTCGAGCCGGCGGCGGCGCTCGTCGGCCGCCGCCGCGGTGGCGCCGAGGATGACGACCAGGTCGCCGAAGACGTGCACCGCCTCGTCCGCACGGCCGGCAGCGCGCTGTTCGGCGCGGATCTCCGCCACGACGGCGCGGGCGTGGCCGGCGTCCCGCGGGGTGACGTAGACCACGTCGGCTGACCTGGCGCCGAACCGGTAGGGCACGGAGGCGTGGCCGAGCGCGGTGACCAGCGGCTGCCCCTGCGGCGGGCGGGGCACGATGGAGGGCCCACGGACGCTGAACCAGCGGCCGACGAAGTCGACGTGGTGCAGCTTGTCGCGGTCGACGAACCGTTCGGTGTCGGCGTCGCGGATCTCCGCGTCGTCCTCCCAGCTGTCCCACAGCCGCCGCACCACGGTGACGAAGTCCTCGGCCTCCGCGAACGCGTCGGCGAAGACCTCGGCGATCTCGTCAGGCGACGGGAGGCCGTCGGGCCCCGGCTCGGGCAGTGGCAGCACCTGGTGCCGGCCGAAGTGCGGGTTCTCCAGCGGTTTCGACAGCTGGGCGCGCCAGCCTGCCCGGCCCTCGCTGACGAAGTCGAGGGTGGCGATCGCCTTGGAGACGTGGAAGGGCTCGGTGTGGGTGGTGGTCGCGGTCGGCACCAGCCCGATGTGGCGGGTCAGCGGCGCCACGCGGGAGGCGATCAGCACCGCGTCGAGTCGGCCGCGCACCTGGTCGACGCGGTCGTCGGGCCGGTTGGGACCGGTGGACTGGGGGGCCAGGGCATCCTCGATGGTGACGAAGTCGAGCAGCCCGGACTCGGCCCTGGCGACCAGGTCGGCCCAGTAGCCGGCCGTCAGCAGCGCCTCGGGACGCGCCCGTGGCTCGCGCCAGGCGGCGGGGTGCCAGCCGGCGCCGTCGAGGGCGACGGCCAGGTGCAGGGGACGTGTGGTGGTCATGGCGAAGGACTCGCTTCCTGGTCGGGAGGAGGACACGAGGCGGCAGGGCGGCGCGCGGGCGGGGCGACACGCCCGTCAGCGAGGTGGTGTTGGGGTGCGGAAGGGGCGGAAGGGGAGGGGGAGGCGCGTCGGGGTCAGCGACAGAGACAGCTGGCCGAGCGGCGCAGGTCGATGGGCAGGCGGCGGACGAGGGACGCCGTCACCTGGGCATCGGAGGAGCGCGGCGGGGCGAGGGCGGATTCCCGCATGGCATGCCCCCTCACCGGAACGCGGCCGCCCGGCGGATCTCGCCGAGCGGCGTGAAGCCTTTCGACGCTAACAAGAGCGCTTTCCGGTTGTCCACGGTCCCCGAGCCCCGGAAGTCCGCCGGCCGGCGGGGTCCCGGCAGCCGTCCATGCCGCGGACACACCATGTCAACACCTCGCGGAGACAGTGGACTTCATGGCTAGATCGCGCCGTCGCCTCGTCCTTCCCACCGTCCTGTCGACCGTCCTCCTCGCCACGGCCGGGTGCTCGGCCGCCGGTTCCTCGTCCGGCGGCGGGGACGACGCCGGAGGCGGCGAACCGCGCTCCGGCGGCGAGCTGACCTTCGCGCTCGCCTCCGACCCGGTGTGCGTCGACCCGCACCAGCGAGCCACCAACGACGCGATCTACCCGGCGCGGCAGTTGGTGGACTCGTTGACCGACCAGGATCCGCGGACCGGGGAGATCGTGCCGTGGCTGGCCACCGCGTGGGAGGTGGACGAGGAGGCGCGCACGTTCACCTTCACGCTGCGGGACGACGCGACGTTCAGCGACGGCACCCCGGTGAACGCCCAGGCCGTCAAGGACACCTTCGACAGCGTCGTGGCCCTCGGCGCGCAGGCGGCGCTCGGCAGCGGCTACCTGTCCGGGTACGCCGGCACCGAGGTCGTCGACGCGTACACGGCGCGGGTCGGCTTCGAGGCACCCAACGCGCAGTTCCTCCAGGCCACCTCGACGTCCGCGCTGGGGATACTCGCGAGGTCCACCACCGAACTGCCGGCGGAGGAGCGGTGCACCGACCACGTGGTGGGCTCGGGCCCGTTCGTTCTCGAGGAGTACACGCCCAACGTGTCGGTGGTGGAGACCCGCAGAGCGGACTACGCCTGGGGATCCTCGCTCTGGCGTGACCAGGGCCCCGCCCTCCTCGACCGGGTGACGTTCCGCGTCATCCCGGAGTCCGGGGTGCGCACCGGCGCCCTCCAGTCCGGTCAGGTGGACGCGATCGGCGGGGTGGCGGCCCAGGACGAGGCGGCCATGGCGGACGCCGGCTTCACCCTGGCCAGCCGTCCCAACCCCGGGTTGCCGTTCGGGCTCACCGCCAACCTGTCCCGCCCCCTGCCGGCGGACGAGACGATCCGCCGCGCGGTGAGCCTGGCCGTCGACCGGCAGGAGGTGGTGGACACCGTCCTCAGCCCGTCGTTCACGGTCGCCACCGGCTCGCTCGCGCACACCACCGACACCTACGCGGACCTCTCAGAACTGCTGCCGCACGACCCGGACGAGGCGGCCAGGCTGCTCGACGAGGCCGGCTGGGTGCCGGGCCCCGACGGGGTACGGGCGCGGAACGGCGAGGAGCTACGGCTGACGGTGATGTGGATACCGAACTTCGGGCCCAACGAGAACGCCCTGCAGCTGATCCAGCAGCAACTGCGGGCGGTGGGCGTCGACCTGCGGCTGCGCACCGTGCCGCTGCCCGAGCTGCCGGCCGCCCAGGACGAGGGCGACTTCGACTACTCCTGGGGCAACACCACCCGCACCGACCCGGACATCATGCGCACCGCGTTCTCCGCCGACCTGCGCAACATCTACCGCCAGCCGCCCGACACCCCGCTCCAGGAGGCGCTGGCCGCGCAGAACACCACCACAGAGCCCCAGCGGCGCGCCGAGGCGTCGGCCGAGGCCCAGCGGCTGCTGATCGAGGACGGCGCGACCGTCCCGGTCTTCGAGCTGACCACCGTGCTCGGGGTGGCCGAGCACGTGCACGACCTGGAGTTCGAGGCATCCTCCCGGATCCAGCTGCACGACACCTGGATCTCCTGATGGGCCGGTTCCTGGCCCGCCGCCTCGTCCAGTCGGCGCTGGTGCTCTGGGCGTCGTTCACCCTGGCGTTCGTGGTGCTGTACCTGCTGCCGAGCGATCCGGTGGCGATCATGGCGGCCGGCGGTGGCGAGGCGTCCGCGGTCACCGACGAGCAGGTCGCCGAGCTGCGCGCGGCCCACGGCCTCGACCAGCCGGTCTGGCGCCAGTACCTGGAGCGGCTGTCGGCCGCCGTCCGGGGCGACTTCGGCCAGTCCGTGTCGAGCGGCGAACCGGTCGGCCGGGTGATCGCCGAGGCGCTGCCCGCCACCCTCCAACTGGCCGGCTGCGCCCTGGTCCTCGCGACGGTCGGCGGTGGCACCCTGGCGCTGGCCGCCACCTGGTCGCGCCGGAGCTGGCTGCGGCAGGCGTTGCTCTCACTGCCGGCGCTCGGCGTGTCGGCACCCACCTTCTGGGTGGGGCTGCTGCTGGTGCAACTGGTCTCCTTCCGCTGGGGGTTGCTGCCCGCGTTCGGCAACGAGGGCTGGGACGCCATCGTGTTGCCCGCGATCACCCTCGCGTTGCCGGTGGGCTCGGTGCTGGCACAGGTCTTCGCCAAGAGCCTGCGGACGGCGCTGGCCGAGCCCTACGCCGAGACGGCCTGGGCCAAGGGCGCCTCACCCGCCCGGGTCCACCTCGGGCACGCGGTGCGGAACGCGGCGCTCCCGCCACTGACAGTGCTCGGGGTGCTGCTGGGCAACCTGCTCGCCGGCTCGGTGGTGGTGGAGAGCGTCTTCTCCCGCACCGGGCTCGGCCGGGCGACCGCGACGGCGGTCAACGCGCAGGACATTCCCCTGGTGTTGGGGATCGTGAGCTTCGGAGCGCTGGTGTACGTGCTGGCCAACCTGCTGGTCGATCTCGTCGCCCCGCTGCTCGACCCCCGGCTGGCGGCGGAGCGGGCGGTGCCGGCGTGAACGGGCGGACGGACGTGACGAGCCGCCCGGACGGCGCGGCGGGCGCGGCCCCCGCCCCGCCGCCGCCGCCGGCGGCGGCGGCGCAGGCGG
>NZ_BAAGPR010000032.1:0-68629 GCF_054783955.1 Streptomyces mayteni
CTGCTGGGACAGCGCCCCGGGCCCGGCGCCGAAGGCCGGCGGGCCCGGCACGCCGGGCACGGCGGAGTGCCTGCCGAGGCCGGCGGCGGCGGCCGCGGCCGGCACGAGGCCCAAGTCGGCGGCCAAGCTCCGCGCAGCGGAACCGGCAGCGGAACCGGCAGCGGAACCGGCGTCCGGTTGGGGCGGCTCCAACTGCCTGGCCTGCTCCCCGAGCGCGGCGCGCCGGTCGACTTGGGCCGCGAACCATGCCTCGGCGTCCTCGTGTTCGGCCGCCAACTCCCGGGCCTCGGCGAGCCGTTCCAGCGTCTCGCCGAGCACTGTCGCCAGTTCGCTCGGGGAGTCGAAGGTGTCGAGCGCGGCGCGGAGCGGCGCCAGCACGTCCTCGTCGAAGTCGGCGACGAGCTCGCTGCCGTCCGGCCAGGGGTTGGGGGTGTCCTGGTCGCCAGGGGTGATCCAGGTGGCCAGTTCCTCCAGGATCCGGGCCAGGGAGGGCAGCGCCGGCCTTGGCAGCCCGACCACGGTGGCGTCGGCCTCACGGTCGATCCGCACCTCGGGCACGGTGAGCAGGGCGCGCGCGGCCGGATCCGCGGTCTGCTCGGCGCTGAAGACGAAGAGCAGTTGGTCGCCAGGCTTGATGTTGTTGGTGGTGCCGGCGACGTGGATCTCCCGGCGGGCGACGAGCTGGCCGGCCGTCAGCTGGTAGGGGCGGCGGCGCCGCACCCCGAGCCGGTTCCAGGACGCCCTGGCCGGCAGGTCCTCGGCGGTCTCGAAGGTCTCCGGCTCCTCGCCGGGACCCGGCACGCTCTGGGCGCGGGCGCCGCGCGGGATGGTGACGGCCGCCTCCTCGCCGCTGCGCGGGTCGCGGTCGAGCGCGTAGGCGAGGAACGTGTCGGCGGCGACGCCCGGCCGCGGCCGGTGGCCGACGAGCCGCCCGAGCAGCGCCAGCGACTCCGGGTCCCGCGCGGTGCGCAGATAGCCCTCGTTGGCGATCCGCTCGGTGTGGAAGGTGAGCAGGTCGCCGAGGACCGCCCAGGCGTCGAGCAGCGCGATGGCCGGGTCGTCGACGGTGCGGACGGTGAGGCCGCGCAGCGCCGGATAGGCGGGGCCGGAGAGTCGTTCGAGCATCGCGGCCAGCAGGTCGGGGTGCTCCCCCGCCCGGTAGGCGATGGTGTCCAGGCCCGGCGGGTTGTACGGGCGGCCGGCCGGCCCGCCGCCTTCGCAGCCGCAGCCACAGCCGCGGCCCCGGGTGGTGCCGCTCATCGGCCACCTCCGATCACAAGCGAGAGCCGGCCGTTCTCCGGCCGGTCGGGGTCGTTGTCGCAGCGGGCGATCTCCAGCGGGCCGATCCGCAGCAGTCCGGCCGCCAACTCGCCCTCGTCCTGCCCGAAGAGCCGCCGCAGCCGGGTGGCGTGGACGCTGGACACCCCGGGCACGGCGGCGGCCAGCGCGATCAGCCGGCTGAGCCGCACCGGCTCGCCGAAGGTGAGCGCGTCGGGGTGGAAGAAGCCGCCGGGCGCGGCGCCGAGCGCGCGGCGCAGCCCGGCGAGCACGTAGCCGCGCTGGTAGCCGGGGGCGGCGCACACGGTCAGCTCGATGTCGAGCGGCACGGGCGTCGCGGCCCGCACCACCAGGTCGTGGCCGATCCTGCGGTACGCCTCCAGGCGTTGCGCGACGGCGTCCAGCAGCCGCTGGGTGGGGTCCGCGGTGCCCAGCGCGTCCACGGCGACGTGCGCCTCCCGGGAGGCGCCGGTCCAGCGCAGTTCGGCGGCGGCCCGCTGCACGCCTGGCGTCTCGGCGGCCAGCCGGGCGTAGTCGGCGGCGGTGACGGCGCGCAGCGGGCGGCGCCTGAGGGCCAGCGGGGCCAGCTGCCGTGCCTCGTCGATCGGTTCGGGCTCGGTGCCGCCGGTGGCGGAGAGGGGGTTGCGGACCCGGACGACGGCCCGGATGTCGGGCTTGCGGGACCGCTTGCCGGCCGCCGACTCGTCGCGGCACCACAGCAGGTGGCCGATCGCCTCGGCGCCGACGTTGCCGGCGGTGCCGCCGCCGATCCGGTAACCGGCCTCCAGCGGGCCCGGCTTGGGCGCGGCGCCGTACCGGCCGTCGCCGAACCTGAGGGCGAGCCGGCCGTCCTCGCGGAGCTCGCCGACGAGGTGCCGGTCGCGGGGGCCGCTGGCCAGCAGGTCGCGGCGCGGCGTCCAGGCGCCGTCGGCGGTGGTGACGCGCACGGCGGGCAGGGCGGCCCCTGGGTCCTGGCTGACGGCGGCCGTGGCTGGCCCGGCGAGCCGCGGGTCGTCCGGGTCGAGCCCTTCGGCGTAGCGGTCGCCCCAGCTCTGTGTGGCCTCCCAGACCACGTACCGGTCGAGGACGCCGCCGGCCCTGGCCCGGGCGACGAGCACGTCGAGGCGCCGCAGCTCGGTGGCCAGCAGCCGCTCCCAGCGGGCCAGCAACTCCCGCAGCGCGCGCTCGGGTTGGCGGTCGAACCGGAGCCGCTCCAGGGTTTCGCGGCCGAAGGCCACGGCGAGTTCGGCACGTTCGGCCCGGCCCGGCGGGTGGCCGTCGGCGGCGGCCCGCCACAGTTCGTCGAGGCGTTCCTGGAGCCGGTCGGGGATGGCGGCCAGCAGTGTCGCCTGCCCGGCGGCGACCCGGGCCGGATCCGGGTAGGGCGCGGCCTGGGTGACGGGCGAGCGGGTGAGCACCGGGCGGAACGGGGTCGGGACGGCCGGGTAGGTGACCTGGGCCAGCAGGGTCTCCAGCGCGGCGGCCTGTTCCTCGGCGGTCGGCGGCTGGACGCGTTCCACCGCCGTGGTGCCCGGCGCGAGGTGGATGTCGAGGCCGGCGCGGGCGATGGTCGCCTCGCCGAGGAGCGTGAACAGCTCGCGGACCTGCCGCGGGCTCAGGTGCCGCCCGGCGCGGGTCTGGTCGCGGAGCGCGCGGATCGCCTCGGCGGACGGGCTGCCCTCGGGGCGCGGGTCCGCGCAGCCGCAGCCGGGCGGACCGCAGGGTGGGAGGGTGACGGGCTCGGGCGGCACGGTGAACGTCTCGGGCACGCCGCCGCAGTGGGTGAGGGTCCTGCCGTGGTCGACCAGCACCACGTTGCCGCGGGCCACGCTGACGTCGTCGAGCGGAGCGCAGTCGATGCCGGCCCGGGTCGAGACGACGAGCGGGAAGGCGAGCGCGTCCTCGGCCGCCCACTCGACCTCGAGCACCGGCTGGTCGTGCAGTTCGTCGACCAGCGGGGTGACGGACGTGAGGCGGACGGCCTGCCGGTGGGCCGGGTCGGCGTCGGCCGGGGTGCCGGTGCGGGGCCCGACGACCTCCTCCAGGATCAGCACGTCCCCTGGCCGCAGCCGCAGCGCCCGCCGCTGCCCGCGCTTGTCGCTCTTCGTCTCCTGGTGCTCGTGGCGGCCGGTGCCGTCGCGCAGCGTCGCCGACGTGGCGCCCCTGGGGACGACGCAGTCCGCGTCGCCCCAGGTCCAGAAGGTGATGGCGTTGTGCTCGGGGCGCAGCGTCACCTCGGCGTTGGTCAGCGGCTCGAAGATCTCGACGCCGGCCCGGCTGGTGAGCGCGTCCACCTGGTCCTCGTCGATGACCGGGCCGAGTTCGGGCCGGTCGGTCGGCCCGAGGCGGCTGACGTCGACGGCCGCGAACCTGAACCGGCCGCGCGGTAACGCGACTTGCCGGTCGGTCTCCAGGGCGACGAAGGCGCGGGCGTTGCAGCCGTCGTGCATCGGATAGTCGACGAGCCGCGCGTGGCGCCGCACCGAGACGCGCATCCTGGCGGTGTCGAGGTAGCCCTCGGTGGCCACCGCGTCCTGCTGGTAGGAGAGTTGGTCGCCGGTGTAGGCGAGCAGCCCGGCCAGCGTCACGCCCAGGTCGGGCAGGTGGCGCTCCACCCAGCCCGGGGTGGTGAGGCTCATCCGGTCGAGGACGAGGCGGCGCAGGCTCTCGTAGTCGCGTGCGGTGTAGTCGATGACCGGCCGCGGCCTGGTGTCGGGCTCCGGTGGGTCTTCCTGTCGGCAGTCGAAGGGGGTGGGTCGGCCCTGGCAGAAGGAGAACTCGGCCTGGTGGTAGCGGGGGTCGAAGCCCCGGTAGGGCGTGGTGCCGGGCCGGCCGTGCGGGTCCTGTTCCACGACGGCCAGCCGGTAGCCGGACGTGTCGCCCGGCCGGTCGACCGTCACCCGCATCAGGTCGTCGAGCTCCGGGTCCTCCTCGCGGTGGACCTCGACGGCGGTGGCGCGAATCCCGGTGACCCGCCGGCCGCCGTCGATCCGGATGTTCTCGGGCCCGACGTGCCGTGGCGCCTTCCCGAGGAAGGTGACGGTCAACGTGCGTCCGTCGTCGCTGACCTCGACCCCGTCGACGCCGTTCAACCGGGCCGCGCGGACCCGGCCGCGCCGCTTCTCCGTCCCGCACTCCGTGCTCACGCGGCCCCGCCCCTCTCGTACTCGATGGTCTCGCCGACCCGGCGCGTCCCGGTGCGCCGGACGGTGTAGGTGAGCAGCACCCGGATCACGTTCTCCTCGCTGATCACCTCGAGGGCCTCCACCTCGATCACGTCGCCGAGCCAGCGCTGGAGGGCGGCGTGCACGGAGAGTTGGACGGCGGAGGCCAGTTCGGGGCTGTTGGGCGCGAAGACGAGGTCGAGCAGCCCGCAGCCGAACTCCGGCTCCATCACGAGCTCGCCCGGGCTGGTGAACAGCAACTGCTCGATCATCTGCCGGACATGGTCGTCGTACTGGGCGTGCGCGGTACGGCCCCGGCTGTCGGGCCGGAACGGGAACGCGATGTCGATCCGGGGCACGTCGGGGGTGCTCGGCATCGTCATTGCCCCACCACCCGCTGCTGCACCGAGGCGACGCTCGGCGGCCCCTGTGGCACGCCTTCCGCGCTGAGGCACTGGCCGGTCGAGGACTGGAGCAGCACCGGCGAGCCGCCGGCCCTGATCCGCGCCGAGGGGCCGGTCCACCGGATGGTGACGCAGGGCTGCGGCTTGCCGCCGACGTTGAAGGTGCAGCCGGCGATGGTGTACAGGTCCGCCTGGGTGTCGATGGGCGCGCCCACCGCGAGGGCGCGCGTCTGGGCGGGCAGCGCCGTCGCCTGGCCGCCGTGCGGGCAGGTCACGGTGGCTGCCGTGGTCAGCAGGTTTCCGGACATCGTTGTCTTCCTCCCCCTGGTCTCTCAGGTCACCGTGAGCGCGCCCTGGTTGATGGACACGGTCGATCCGACGAGCGAGATGCTGGCCCCCTGGCCGTTGCTGATGTGCACGCCCGAGTCGTCGATGACGATGGAGGCCCCGGACGGGTGGCGCAGCGTGATCCCCTTGCCGCCCGGCTCGTCGGAGAGGAGCAGCACCCGCTCCCCCTGCGTCTGGAGCACCACGTTCCCCGGGGCGTTGGGGGTACCGCTCTCCGCGTCGGGCGGCACCTCGTCGGCGGCGCCGTACCAACACCCCGTCCAGATCGGGTAGCTGACGTCTCCCTGCTCGAACTCCATCCAGACGCCGGTGCCGACGGGCGGCAGGTGGAAGTTCCCCATGCCGGGGCCGGCCAGCGGAAAGCAGGGCATGGCCCAGGTGGATGGCTCGTCCCCCAGGACGTCGGGGACCTGGACCTTGAGGCGGCCGAGGCCCCGCGGGTCACGGTTGTCCTTGACCGTGCCCCGGTACTTGCCGAGGTAGGTGCGTGGTGCCGTTGTCGCCATGCGGGTGTGCTCCGTCTTTTGCCTGTGTTGCCGGCTAGGGGATAACGGTGTTCTCGAGCGCGATCAGCCCCTCGCGGGCGAGGGTGAAGTTCTGGGTGTACGAGCCGCGTTGCAGGTCGTGGGTGACGCTCTTGACGTAGTAGCGGCCGTCGTAGGTGATGCCGGCGCCCCGGACTCCGACGAGTTCGCGGGGCCGCAGCACGTAGCCGTACCTGGTCACGTCCAGCTGCCCCGAGCCGGACACGGCGTCCGCCACCTCCATCGCCTTGCCGAGGATCTCGGCGAGGGACTCGGGCCCCTCCTTCTTGGCGGTGCCGCCAAGCACCTTCTTCTTGAGCGCGGGCGCGGGGCGTTGGGAGAGCGGCGGCCGGAAGACGCTGACCTCGGGCACGTTGAGCACCTGGGAGACGCGGGTCGCCTGGAACTGCACGCGCGCCTGCGGCTCCTCGCGGGCGGTGCCGTCGAAGGAGAAGGTGAGCTGGTCGACGTTGGACAGCGCGTCCATGTTGACGTTGAGCGCGTGCTGCGGGGTGCCGAGCCTGACCTCGGGGCCCCAGTAGGCCCGGCTCATGCCGGGCGTCGGCCCGGGATCCAGATAGAACACGAACCCGTTGGCCTTGCCGAGGTCGGTGATGTAGGCGAGGTCCGTGCCGGTCTGGAAGTCGATCCGCTGGGTGGGCACCGGCATCTGCCGGATCAGCTCCGGCATCACCTGCGGGACGATGCCGTACCTGGCGTACTCGGGGCGGGAGACGATGTGCGAGACGCGGGCCGCCGGCCCCATGGAGGGGAACGGCACGCCCTGCCGCTCCTCCAGGTCCATCAGCACGGTCAGGTCCTCGCCGGTGACGGTGAGGGTGGACTGCCCCGGCTGGTTGCTGATCCCGACCTCCTGCCGGATCAGGATCCCGTCCATGAGCACGGTGGTCGTGCCCTGGATGGCAGTGGAGAGGACGACCCTCGTCTTGGGGTCGAAGAACCCGTCCGGCAGCAGGCGGGTGTTGATCAGCCCACGCTTCGAGAGGTCGAAGGAGAGCTGGAACCCACTGCGCTCGCCCGCGGACATGGTGACCTGGGCGGAGAGCAGCGCGTCGGTCACCTCACGGGGAACCGGGCGCGCGATCTGCGCCCCCATGCGGAGCGTGAGATGAATGGGCCCGCGCCGGACGGGTTCGTCAACCGCCATGTGAACTCCCCCCGGGGAGGGGAATGTTGATCCGCTCCCCCGGCGTGTCCGTCAACTCCCGGGGATCGGTGGCAGGGTTGGCATCCGCGATCCGCCACCACTGCCCGGCGCTGCCGAAGTAGTGGTGCGCGAGGAGATCCAGGCGCTCACCGGCACTGACGGTGTGCGGGACGTTCTCGACGGTGTCGTCGGTTGGTTGCTTCGGGATCAGCCTCCGCTTGAGATACGGCACCTCCCGCCCTTCCGCTGTCACATGCACGGCAGTCGGCACGCCGTGATACCGACTCGACCGTGGATAGTTGGTGGCGGCGGGCAGCGCGGCATCGAGTAAGCGGTCGTGGTCGGTCACAGGCCTCCCCCTCCGTTGAGCCCGAGCGTGGCGAGCCGGCCGTTGGCCACGGAGGCCGCGAGCCGCTCCTTCTGCGCGAGGTGGGCGAGATACAGCTCGTAACCCCGGTGCCCGGTCGGCAGGTCGCTGACGGTCAACACCCGTAGCCCGATGCTGAGGCTCGCCCTGATGGGATTCAGCTCCACGTCGAACGCGTTCTCGGTGATCGCCAGTTCGGTGAGGCGGACCGGCAGCACCCGCTTGTTCCCCCAGGTGAAGAGCGTCAACGGCGCCTCGATCGGCGTGATCTCGAGCGTGCCGGCGGCGGCAAGGGCTTCGAGGTTCCGCAGCTGGCCGCTGGTGGGATTCACCAGCATCTCCAACGCCGCAAGATGCGGGTGAATCCCTTCAGGCGCCGGCACATCGAGCTGATCGGTGGCGTCGATCTCCGCCGTGAACTTCCACGTCTCGACGGCTGGCCCCTTGAGCCGCAGCGCCTCGGTCCGGTCCCCGGCCCCCTCGGCCCCGGCGGTCTGCGGAGCCAGGCTCCGCTCCAGGCTGTCGGGGTTGAACTGGAGGACGATGATGCGTTGCGGCGTGCCGCGCTGCGGATCAACGATCACGATCCCGGACCGGATGGGTTTCGGTATGTCGGCGTAGCGGGTCAATTCACACCACCCTCCGATTCCAACGCTCCCAAGAACGTTCGCGCACGTTTTCTGACCCAGTCAACGGGGTCACACTCAGCCACACTAGAAAGAATCGGATGAAACTGTTGATAACCGGTATAGACACCAGCCAGCAGGCTAACCCACCTCGTCATCTCCTCCGGGCTCTCTAGCGCCCTTTCGATCCTCGAAAATACGTCAACCGAGAAGTCGTCGGGAGCTGCGATTCCGAGAAGAAGAGCCGCCAGAGCGAGTTCCTGTTCATCCGCCGCCTCATCATACTTCCCGTATAGCTCATCCAGCGTCCAAGGGTTCAGCGTCTTTTTGGCCTGACGTGCTAGAGATTCGACAACTCGACGCTGATCGCCCGCCAGAACATAGTACGGAATCGCGAATTCGGCATCCTCGCAGCAATACAGCGTCACCACCCCAGGCACCTGCCATACCGCCAGCCCATCGACCCCTCGATCCGGATCTCTCTCGACACGCTCAACAAGAGGCCAGTTGAAGGCTTGAGCGAACTTCGCGACAGATGAAGATCCAACTTCCGGCCTGAGGACGTACCGTGAACTCTTATGATCCAAAACTCTCACCACCCATCCGGCGAACTCCCGACAGTTATGACAGAGAGCTTAGGTAGGCCGAACGAACATAGGTCCGAATCTCCGCAAAAACTCGGTCCTTGATCACTCTGGCCCGATCTTCTGAAGAATCAACCCCCTCCGGTGGAAGCATTTGTCGAACCCGATCAACGATACCGAAGTCACGCATCCAGTCGTCGATCACACCCACATGGCGATCAGCAAGGGTACCGGCATCCTTAAGTCGTTTCCGCCGATTATTGAACCAATCATCGGATTCCTTTTTTGTATTGGCAAGTCCATCCTCCTTCTCCGCCGGATTCTCACCCCTATTCAAGTAACCCAACTCTCGCCGCCTACGTTCGAGCCGATCTGCGTCCAACTCCTCCAAGGTCCGACCAGAGGAGAGACTCTCCTCAAGCACCATCCCCGCTTGCTCTGATCCAGAGAAGGCCGCAGGAGTGGAGAGAAATATTTCGCTGTAGTCCCGGGAACGCATCGCATTCGAATCAGACTCAATACCTTCGTACATATCGACCTCGACAGCCCGCTTCATGCGTTCAACTACGAGCAGATTCGTCACCAGCGCAATGGGGTCACGCTCCGACTCTTGTTGGCCGAAGACGAACGCCGCCTTCAGCAATGCAGCCAACTCTCCTTCTTCAACCCCTTCCGCCAAAAAGTCGGTACCGCCTCCCTTGAAGAAGTCATCAAGGAATTCCGTGAAAAGAACCCAACGCTCCCTCGAGTCTATCTCACTCGCTATTCCTGGCCCTTTTTCACTGTCACGATAGCTCCCGCCGCCTTCCACTACCTTGTGTGCAGCTGCCTCCCCGGTCTGACGCCGACGCACTTCTCCGTATGGGGTTACCCATACATCTTTCTTACCCTCGGGAAGAGCATCTTGGTCACGCGCAACCCCGGTGCGTGCCGGCAGAGGCAGTGGGTCTCTTTCAATCGTTCTGGGCGACCGCCTCGGTCGCGTCTCGGAAACAATGCCGCTGTTGCGTGCAGCAATAACAGCGGGGTCCCTCTCGAGATCCAACGCAAGTTGCCGCAGGAACAAGAGTAATTCGCGTTGCGGTATGGTGACATTAAGACCCTCGAGGACGAGATCCCGGGGATTCAGCCAGGCCTCGATGTCGAATGTGTCCCGACCATCGACCGACAATCCTGAAAGGCGATACCACCGACGCATGCCGAGGAGCAACCCTCGCAGGACTGGTCTCGGCACCCCCCATCTCAAGATCCTCGTCAATCTCGGCCGAAGGCGCGCGACGATGCTTCGAAGTCGGGCGTCCTTGGACTCTGGAGAGTTCTCACGCTCACGGCGTTCCTCACGCTGCTCGCGGCGTCGCTGCTCGCGCGTGCGCTGGTGGTCGCGAAGCTGGTCGCGACGATTGCGGTAGGCATCGCGGACTCGGCGGGCGTCGTTGTCGCGTTGTCGGCGACGCTCGTTGTCGCGAGGGCGGTCACGATCCTGGCTCTGAGAGCGACGAGGCTGGGTGTTGTCGCGGGGTATGCGGTCACGCTCGTCGCGCCGGCGGTTCTGCCGACGGACTCGGTCCAGGGCTGCCCGCACGGCCGCGCGGTCGCGTCGGTGCTCCTGACCTTCCGGTGAGACGCGGGGGCGGCGCGGAGTCGACCGGGGGCGCTCGGGGGCGCGGCGGGGGCTGGAGGGCTCCGCCTCGGTCCTGCGGTTCGCGGGTTGCGCCTCCGACCGTCGGGACTCGTCCGAACGCGCCGGCTCAGGGCGGCGGGAAGCGGGCGGGTGGGCCGGCCCAGGGCGCGTAGGCACGGGGCGGCGCGGCGTGGTGGGCGGCCGGGAGGAGGCTGTCGGCCGCCCGGCGGTCGGACGTGTGGGGGGCGGAGCCGTCAACCTCTCCGTGGTCTCGCGGAGTTGCTGCTGGGTCTGGTCGGCCTCCCGTTCGTCTCGCCGATCCCGATCCGGCCGGCGGTTGCGCAGGGTGCGGGCCACGCCCTTCAGCCGGTCGGCGACTCGGCCGACGTACTTGCCGATGCCGCTCATCAGCGCCTGGTAGACGAGTTCGAGCAGCGCCACCACACCCGCCGCGACGGCGCGGGCGAAGGGGAGCGCGCCCCTGCCGCTCTTGACCGCCTTCAGGAAGTCCAGGACGAGGCCGAGTGCTCGCAGGATCTCGCTCAGCGCCTCCCAGGCCGTCCTGATGGCGTCGACGATCGCCAACACCCAGCCGGCGCCGGGGATGAGCTTGGCCACGATCTTGGTGATGACGAGTTCACCGATGATGAGGGGAAGTTGCGGGACCACCGCGGCCCAGGCTTCCTCGACGATCTCTTCCTTCGTCATGCCACCGTTGATCAGAAGGTCGAAGGTCTCCTGGTCGAGCCCGAGGACTTCCTGGATCTTCTGGTTGAACCACTCCTTCACCGCGGCCTGGGTCTCGGTGAACAGGTGCTCGCGAGCCCCGGTCTCGGCCGCGCTGCCCGCGCTGCTCAGCCAGCCGCCGGGGTTGGAAAGGATGTCGACCGCGACCGGCAGCCATTCGCCCAGGGCGCCGAGGAGGCCCAGCGCGAAGTTCATCACCGCGTTCAGTGCGTTCTTGACGACGTTGACCGCCGCGAGCAGGCCGCGCTTGAGCGTGTCAAGGATGCCGCCGATCCGCTCGCCGATCGCGTCGAGCAGGCCACTGATCATGGTCCCGAGTTCGTCGGCGATCCGGTTGACGAACTCGATGGCGGTCCGGATCAGTGCCTCGATCTCCTGGCGGATCCTGTTCGCTATCTCCAACAGGCCGTTGAGTAGACGCTCGGCGAACCCGACGACGGCCTCGACGAAGTCGTTGAACAACCCGACGATGGCTTCGCGGGCCTCATTGATCCATTCGGCGACTTTGGTACGGAAGCTCTCGATCAACTGGCCGACCGCGTCACGGGCCTCCCGGAAGGCACCGATGATCGCGTTCTTGATCCTGTTGAAGATGTTCACGATCTCGTCGACAGCCCTGTCCAGCCAGCTGTCCGACTCGTTCTCTACCCTCCGGTGCTCGGTTTCCGCCGTCGCCACGGCGGTGTCGTGCGCCGTCGTGATCTGCTCGTCGTCGGTCTTCCTTCGCGTCTCGACTCTGGTGTCTGTGTCTTCCTCCTCGGCCTTGACCTCCTGGCGGACGGTGGTGAGCGTCTCCCCCTTCTCGGTCTCGATTTCCTCGAGTTCGTCGTCCTGTTCCTGCCGCCACTGTTCGCGTGCGCCGATGACGTCGGCGTTCGCTCGTTCGCGTTCCTCGGTCTGGACCCGGGTGCTGGCCTCGATCTGGGTCTGGACCTCCGCCTCGTGCTGTTCGCGAGCCGCCGTGAGGTCCTGTTCCTTGGTTTCCCGGCCAGCGGCGATACCCTGCTGCCCCTCGCTGAAGGCGGCCTGGATCTCGGCGCCTCGCTCATGCTCGGCCACCTCGGACAGGGCCTCCGCCGGTACCTCGCCGGCGGGTTCTCCACTTCCCGAGCCTCGGCCGCCCTCCGAGTCACCACGCGTGCCCGGCACGGATCCGGTCATCGTCTCCGATGGAACGTCGGGGAAGATCTGGTCCTCGCCCATCGGCCGCTGGGAGTCGGCCTGCCCCTCCGTGTGGAGCTGGCTTCCCCTGGTGTCGAACTCGGCGCTCTGCTCACCGGTGAGGCCCTCGGTCTCACCTTTGAGTTCCACGCCCGGCGCGTTGCCCAGCTGGGCCTCGGCCAGGATCTCGTCCTCGGTCGGCAGGTCGAGGAGCTTCTGGATGAAGGCGTCCGTGTCGATGACGTCGCCCATCCCGAGCTGGTTGCTCCCCCAGTTGACGAGTCCGCTCACCATGGACGCGCCGCCGGCAATGATCATGTCGGTGGTGCTGAGCTCGATGTCCGCTCCCGGGACGTCCTCGGGGTTCGGGGCATCTGGCCCGTCCACGTTCGCCTGCTGCGCCTCCGGTCCCTCGACCTCCGTGACGTCGTCCTCCGTGTACTCACCGGGGGGCGCGGCGACCGGGTCGCCCTGCAGGGTCTGGGGCGCGCCAGACGGTCGCTCCATCGTCGGCGGGGCGTCCTGCGCGGCGGCGCGTTCCTGGCCCACGTCGCGTTCGGCGGACGCGTCGACGCCGTTGAGCGTGGCGAGGGCCTGGTGGGGCTTCAGCCCGGCAGCCGTGCTCAGCCCGGATTCCGGCGTCGCCTGGGAGACGTCGGGCGCGGGGCGCTCCCGTTTCGCGGGCGGCACCGCCTGACCGCCGCCGCCTCGGCCGCCGCCACGGGGCGCGCCAGCAGGCATAGCGCGGGCGGCCGGAGCGGGAGCCGCGACCTGCGGAGGTGCTGCCGCTGGCTCGGCCATCGGCTGGGGCGTCGAAGGCTCCTCGGGCCCCGCTGACGCCGGCGTGGGCATGGGGTCGCGTTCGAGGACCGGGGTGCTCGCGGGGGCGGGCTCGCGCACGGGCCGGGGCGCCGGCTCCGGGGCCGGCGCCGGGACTTCAGCGGCCGGTTCGGAGGGGGCGCTGGCGGGCTCGGGCATGGGTGTCGGCGCCGGCGGGGTGGTCGGTGTTGGTGTCGAGGAGGGCTGCGAGCCTGACTGAGGCGTCGGGGCCGGAGTCGCGGGGCCAGGGCCTACTTCCTGCTCGACGGATCGCTCGGTCTGGAGATCGTCGCTGGGTGCGGGGGACGGAGTGTTCTCCGGTTCCGCCGTCGTGCCGGACTCTGGTGACGTGACCGGGGCGGCATCGTCTTGGTCCTCGCTGTCCCGCTGCGCCTGCACCTGCTCGGCCCGGGTGGGTGGGGGGTCGGGGAACGTCGGCGTCGACGGCTGCGTCGTTGCACCGACGTCGAGCTGATCCGCCGTCGGGACGCCGGAGACGTCGAGATCAGAGGTTGGGAGGAAATCGTCCGGCTGGAGTTCGATGTCCCAGGCGCTGGGTGGTTCCGCGGCTGCCTGGTCCTCAGCGGGCTCCGATGTCTCCTGGACGACGGGCTGGGGTGCGGGTTCCGGTTCCGCCTCAGCACCGCGCACCGTGAGCGAGCCGACGTCGGGAGCGGACGTGGCGGAGATCTCGGACGTTCCGGTGGCGTCCGCCTCGAAGGCGTCGCTCGGCTCAGGTTCCGTCGGTTCCCCATCCTCGTCCGCCTGTTCCTCGTTCTTGTCCTTCTCCTTCTCCTCCCGGGCTTCCTCTTCCTCCCTGGCTTGCTCTTCCTCCTCCTCGCGTGTTCGCTCCTCCTCACTCTGTTCGTCGCTCTGTTCCTCCGCCGCCTCCTCTTGTGGTGCTTCCTCCTCCAAGCCGGCCTCACGGCCCGCGCCGGGTCCACTCGCCACCGGAGTCCGACCAGCGGCGGAAGGCGCGGATGCCGCAGCCGTGCTGCCTGCCGGTGCCCGGGTCGACTGCCCGGCATCTGTGGGTGGTTCCTCGGCCTGGGAATCGCCCCGCTCAGCGGCTCTCTCACGTTCCCGGTCGAACTCCAGGTCCTGCTGGCTCTCCCACGCACGCTCCCGAGCACGGTCGCGATGCCATTGCTCGATGAAGGACGGAATCGGCTCGGGCGCCTCGGACGAGCCACGGGCGGACGGGCTGCTCTCCCGTACGTCCTCCACCAGGGTGATCAGATGTTCCAGCTCGGACGAGGGCAGCCGCTGTTCCAGGCGGCCCAGCACCGACTCCTCCACCTCGGGTGAGAAGCGGGCGAGTTGGAGGCGGACGCGGCCCGAGGCGTCGGTCGGGTCGCCGCGCAGGGAGCGGATGATGCCGGCGGTGAGGCGGTCGACGAGGGTGGCGGGGTCGAGGCGTTCGGTGCGGTTGCGGTCGGCGTCGACGGTGGCGTAGCGGAGCCAGCCCGGGGTCGCGTGGGGGGAGGCAGTGACGGCGTCGGCCGAGTGGGCGCCGGCCTCGGCCTCGCGTTCCATCGGTTCGTGCGGGAGGCTGACCGCGCCCAGGTCGCGGCCGGCGCGCAGGGTGCCGAGGGCGTGCGGGGCCTGGACGGTGTGCAGGAGTTCGTGGGCGAGGAGGCGCCGGCCGTCCGCCGTCTCGGGGCGGTAGGCGCCGTCGGCGAAGAAGACGTCCTCGCCGACGGTGACGGCGTCGGCGCCGAGGAGTTCGGCGAGGGCGGCCGCGTCGCGGTCGGTGTGCAGGCGGACGCGGCTGAGGTCGTGACCGAGGCGCTGCTCCAACTCCCGCCGCACGCCCGGGTCCAGCGGTTGCCCGGCGCCGCTGACGATCTGGCGGGGTTCGGGGACGTGGGCCGTGGGGGTGCGGCGCTTCTTGCGGCGCTGGTCGGAGCGGGGCTGGGTGTCGCGGGCGGAGGAGCTCATCGGGACCGCCTCCGTTCCCGGGTCCTGCCGGAGTCGGTCAGGGCGGCGTGCACGGTGCGGGCCAGTTCCTCGCCGAGCCGGTGGGGTGGCAGGTGGCGGGGTAACTCGGGGAGCACGGCACCGAGTTCATCGGCGGGGGTGGTGAGTGGGACGCCGTGTTCGGTGACGAGGCGGGTCAGTTCGCGGCGGAAGGACTCGGTGATCCGGTCGGCGTGGGCTGGCGGGAAGCCGTCGAGGACGAGTTCGCCGATGATCAATTCCACGTTCGGCCGCGGGCCCGCAGGGCTCGCCGGCGTCAGGGGCGTCAGATCCATCCCTGCACCTCCGCCGAGGTCAGGGAGCGTTCCAGCTTCAGGTACTCGGTACGCGCGGCGGCCAGCATGTGGCGCATCTGGACGGGGTCGCCCTCCTCGGCGGCGAGGAAGGCCGCGGAGAGGGCGATGTTGCGGATGGAGCCGCCGGCGACGGTGAGTTGGGCGAGGCGGCGTGGGTCGAGGCCCTTGGTGGGGGCGCGTTCGGGGAGGACCCGGCGCCAGATCTCGGCGCGTTCCGGGACGCCGGGGAAGGGGAAGTCGACGGCGAAGCGGATGCGCCGCATGAAGGCGCTGTCGAGGGCCTTCTTCATGTTGGTGGTGAGGACGGCGAGGCCGCGGTAGGCCTCCATCCGCATCAGCAGGTAGGACACTTCCAGGTTGGCGTAGCGGTCGTGGCTGTCCTTGACCTCACTGCGCTTGCCGAAGAGCGCGTCGGCCTCGTCGAACAGCAGCAGCGCGCCGCCGCGTTCGGCCGCGTCGAAGACCCGGCGGAGGTTCTTCTCGGTCTCGCCGATGTACTTGCTGACGACCTGGGAGAGGTCGATGACGAAGAGGTCGAGGTCGAGTTCGTTGGCCAGCACCTCGGCGGCGAGGGTCTTGCCGGTGCCCGAGCCGCCGGCGAAGAGGGCGGTGACGCCGAGGCCGCGCCGGAGCACGGATTCGAAGCCCCACTCCTGGTAGACGGTGCCGCGCTGCCTGACGTGCGCGACGATCTCCCGCAGGATGACCAACTGTCGTTCGGGGAGGACGAGTTCGTCCCAGGTGACCTCGGGCTCGATGCGTCGGCCGAGTTCGTCGAGGCCGATCCGGGCCTCGTCGAGGCCGGCCCGCCAGGCGAGGTCGGCGGCGTCGAGGTCGTCGCCGCCGGCGCGGCGCACGGTGGTGGCGGCGGAGCGGATGATGTGCGGCGGCAGGGTGAACTGGGCGACGAGGTCGCGCAGCTGGTCCTCGGTGACGCCGGGGATGTCGTGGAACGCGTCCGTCCAGAGGCGGAGTTGCTCCTCCGGGGTGAGGGTGGGGACGCTGATCCGCTCGGCTCGGCGGCCGCTCCCCCGTGGGTCGCGGCTGGCGACGATCAGCGGCACGCCGGTGGCGGCGACGAACGCGTCAGTGGTGGCGGCGAGTTCGCGGGTGGGTTCGGTGGTCTCGCCGAGTTCGATGAGCAGCGCGGCCGGGAGCAGCACGGCCTCGCGCTGCCAGAGGCGGGTCAGTCGGTCGCGTTCGACGGGGTCGCTCGGGAGGTCGTCGGGGGTGACGGCGTAGAGGCCGAGGCCGGCGCGGCGGGCCGCGGCGGCGGCGAGGTCGGCGCGGCTCCGCGGGTCGCCGCCGACGAGTTCGACCAGGGGCGGTTCGCCGGCGGGTGCCGTGGCCCAGGCGGCGGCGAGGCGGTCGGCGGTGTGGCGGTAGGCGTCGGGGAGTTCGGCCTCGGCGGGGGCGGGGGTACGGCGCAGCAGGCCGTGGAGGCGGCTGTCGAGGTAGGGGGTGCCGGCGAGGAGGTGGAGGACGCGTTCGTCGATGCGGAGCCGGCTGGTGGTGAGCCGGGTCTCGTCGTCGAGTTCGATCAGTCGCCAGCGGCGGAGCGGGGCGACCGGGGTGAGGGCGCTCCAGTGGGGGTCGGGGAGGGTGGCGAGGGCGAGCGAGAAGGTGGGGTGGGCGCGTTCCGGATCGCCGGCGGCCGCGGCGCAGCGGCCGCCGGTGGTGGCGTCGAGTTCGGCGGCCGCGGCGAGGAGGAGGACGGCGCGTTCGAAGGTGGTGAGGTCGAAGCAGGCGGCGACGGCGGCCAGGCTGCCGCGCGGCTCGGGTACCGGGGGTGGGGTGGTGTCGCCGGCGGCGTGGGCGTCGAGCCTGGCCAGCACGGCGGCGACGGCGGCCGGCAGCGCGTCGGCGTCGCCGCGGGTTTCTGTGGTGCCCATGGTGTCCCCCCCTCCGGGTGTCCGGCTCGCCGATCAGTCCTGGTCGCGCGGTGGTGCGGTGAGGTCGAGGGCCGGCCCCGCGAAGGTGCCGTCCGGTGTCTGTTCGATGGCGCTCGGCACGCCGTCCACCCGCACCCGGACGAGGTACTCGGCGGGTTGGACGTCCTTGACCGCCACCCGCAGCGCCTCGGGGTCCTCGCGGTCGGCGGCCGGGAACGGGGCGCGGAACCGGTAGCTGAAGGCGCGCCGGTCCTCGGGCGGTCGCAGTTCGTCGAGGAGCAGTTCGACGCGCTGCTGGTCGCCGATCGGCATGTCGAGCCGCAGCGCGACGGTGCCGGTGTGGAGGTCGCCGCCGGCGGTGTCGGTGAACCTGGCGGGTTCGGCGAGGGCGGGCTGGCGGGCGAAGGTGGCGGCGTTGGACTCCAGGCCCCTGGCGGGCCCGCCGTAGACGAGGCGGAGCCGGTGGGGCCCGGGGGCCAGGTCCTCGGGCGGGGTGAGGACGATCCGGCCGTCCGTCACGTCGTCGGCGGGCACGGGGACCTGGTGGCTGCCGAGGTGGGCGGTGACGGGTCCCGCGGCGAGTCCCGAGCCGGTGAGGACGAGTTCGTGGCCGAGCGGCACCGGTCCTTCCGCCTCCGGGGTGGGGTAGTCGGCGCCGGCCGGCCGGGAGCCGACGCGGTCCAGGCGGGGCCGGAGGCCGGGGATGGTGGTGACGGAGCGGCGCAGTACGGGCTTGCCGGCGGCCGGGTCCTCGCGGCCCTCGAGCAGCACCAGCGTGGCCTGGTAGACGACGGACAGCGCGTAGGGGGTGTGGTGGAGCATGCCCCAGAGCTTGGAGGTCTCGTCGATGTCCATCTGGGTGGGCGTGAACCTGACGCGCTGTGGGGAGGCGGCGAGGTCGGATCCGGTCAGGTGGCTGCTCTGGGCGGCGCGTTCGATCAACTCGCGGGAGAGGACCGGGATTTCGTGGAGGGTGCGGACGACGGCGCCGATCAGCCGCTGGCCGGTCAGCTCGGTCTCCTCGCCGTAGCCGGTGATGAGGTAGTGGAGGTCGACGGCGGCGGTGGGACGGCGCAGCAGGGTGCCGTCGGCGGCCCGGGTGGGGACGTCCTGGTTGCGCAGCGCGCCGTTGGGGGTGACCTGGTAGAGGAAGACGGTGATGGTGGGTTCGGCCGGCGGGTCGGTCGGCGGGCGCTTGGTCTCGACGTTGACGGCCATGTCGATCTCGGGGCCCAGGTTCTCGGCGATCAGCAGCCGCAGGGCCTCGGAGACGGTGGCCAGGGCGAGGGCGTTGCTCATCGGCGGCGCTCCTCACGGGTGAGATAGTCGCCGAGGCCGAGCGTCGGCGGCTGGCGTCGCGGTGGCTCGGGGCGTTCGCGTTCGCGTTCGCGCGGTCCGGCGCCCGCGGCGCGGACTTCGAGGCGGCCGATGCTGACCTGGACCGTGCGGTCCGCGGGGCGCCGCCGGTTGGTGGCGCCGGCCGCGGCGGCCCTGGCGGTGCCGGACGGGGTCGTGGCGGCGCGAGGAGTGGGCGTGGCGGCGGGGGCGGCGGCCAGCGGTGGGCGTCCTGAACCGGCCCGCGGTGACGGGGAGGCCGGCCGGGCGGTGGCGCGGGAGGCGGCGGACGCGACGGGCACCGGCAGCGGTTCCGGTGAGTGGACGACGCGGGGCTCGGCCGGTCGGAGGGGCGGCGCCGGCGGGCCTACCAGCAGCGGGTGGGCCGCGCTCGGGGAGGGCCGGGCGGTGGGTGGGCGGAGCGGGGCGGGGGCCGGCGGGGGGACGAGCGCGGGTGTGGGGCCGGTACGCGGCGCGGGCTCCGTGACGCGCGTCGGCGCGTGGGGTAACGGGCCGATGGCCGGCGCGGTTTCGCTCCCGAGCTCCGTCTCCACGAGGTCGGGGAGGCCGGTGCGGGCTCCGTCGAGCCGCTCGAAGGGACCCGGCAGCCGGGGGCGGACCCGGGGCCCGCCGGCCGCCGCTGAGCCGGCCGCGGTACGCCCCACCAGGCGGGCGAAGAAGTCAGACATCCGCACAGAGCTCCAGGTAGTAGCGGCGGCGCAGCGGGCTGAGGGCCAGGATCTCGGCCTCCGACCAGCCGTAGGCGCTGGCGAGCAGGTGGACGTCGAGCAGCGTGGTCTGGGCCCAGGCGTCGAGTTCGGCCCAGAGGTGGGCGGCGATGTCGAGTTCGGCGGAGGCCCGGTGGCCGCACTCGGGGCAGGCGACGGCGAGCCGGATGTCGGCGCGCGGGTCGGCCTCGGCGGCGGCCTCGGTGATCCGGCGTTGGACGGGTTCCGGCAGCCGCTCGGCCGCCTTCGGTGTGCCGTTCAGCTCGGCCGTCAGCACACACCGTCGCAGCAGCAGGCGCCTGGCCGGCTCCGGCCCGCCGGCCTCCTCGGCAGCGGCGAGGTCGCCGGTCGTCGGCAGCCGGAACCTGACCGTCCAGCCGCCCTCCTCGACGACCAGCGAGTCGACGGCCGACGACTCCTCCGCCAACGGCCCGCCGGCCCGAGGCCTGGCGGCGACGGCCTGGGCCGCGCTGAAGCCGAACTCCATCTCCTGCTCGCACTCCTCACAGGTCACCCTGACGTCCATCCGGTCGCCGAACAGGGCCGCGCGCAGCGCGAAGAGGTCGGCGTCCCGGCGGCCGACCGGCGTGGCCAGCAGTTCGTCGGTGCCGGCCGCCGGGCGGGCCGCCGAGTGCAGCAGCAGTGCCCGGCCCACGCCGCCCGTGGCGAGGCCGGCCTCCCAGACGGCCAGCAGCCCGGCGGCGCCCAACGCGGCGGCACCCAGGCCGCTCCCCTCCCCGGTCACCGCGCCCGCCCCCTAGGCGGGCTGCTGGAAGGACGGCTCCTCGGGCTCCGGCACCTCGTAGTCCCGCTCCCAGCCCTCGCACTCCAGCTTGAGGCTCTGGATGGCCACCGCGTTGGCGTTGGCGTCCAGTTCGCCCAGGACCTGGTACTCGCTCGGCCAGGCTCGGTAGACCTTGTGGGAGACGGCCACCTGTCCGGCCTCGTTGAGGACCTGGATGGTCAGGTCCTTGCGGAAGTCGCGCAGCGACATCTCCGCGCCGCGGCCGGCGCCGACCTGCCACACCTTGTTGGCCCAGCGGTCGAACTCGGGGTCGTGGGTGACGCCGCGTTCCAGGGTGACCGCCTCGAACTCGCTGCGTCCCGGGGACTTGCGCGGCGAACTCGGATCACCGCCGTTGCGGTGTTTCACGACCTCGGTGGTTCGCTTGAGCGCGCTGATCTTGCTGATTCCCGCGACGATGCGGCCGTCCCAGACCACCAGGAATTTGAAGTTCTTGTACGGGTCGAATCGCTGCGCGTTGACGGTGAATTCGGCCATGCGGCTTCCTATGTCTCGATCTTGCCTCGGCGATCTTCGGCTAGGACTCGAACTGCCCGGCGATCTGTTCGATCTTGACCACCACGAATTCGGCCGGCTTGACCGGGGCGAATCCCACGAGCACGTTGACGATGCCGCGGTTGATGTCGTCCTGGGTGGTGGTGGTCCGGTCGCACTTGACGAAGTAGGCGTCGCGCGCCGAGGTGCCCTGGAAGGCGCCCTGTTGGAAGAGGGTGTGCAGGAAGGCTCCGACGTTGAGCCGGATCTGGGACCACAGCTGCTCGTCGTTGGGTTCGAAGACGACCCACTTCAGGCCCCGGTACAGGCTCTCCTCGAGCATCAGGGCGAGCCGCCTGACCGGCACGTACTTCCACTGCGAGGCCAGCGCGTCGGCGCCGTCGAGGGTGCGGGCGCCCCAGACGACCGGGCCGACGACCGGGAAGTTCCGCAGCGAGTTGAGGCCGAGCGGGTTGAGCAGCCCGTTCTCCGGGTCGGTCATCGGCACGGTGAGCGCCCGGACCCCGGAGAGCCGGGTCTCGATGCCGGCCGGCGCCTTCCACACGCCGCGCTCGGCGTCGGTGCGGGCGTAGACGCCGGCGACCGTGCCGGAGGGCGGGAAGGCCCGCAGCCGCCCGGTGAGCGGGTCGACCAGTTCCAGGTGCGGGAAGTAGAGGGCCGCGTGGTCGTTGCGCACCGAGTCGAAGGTGGACAGGCCGGCGCGGGCCGCGTTGACGCTGGTCCAGGTGGCCGGGGCGTCGGCGATGAGGAACATCCGCTTCTCCTCGCACAGCGCCTCGGCCGCGGACAGCACGGTGACCATCTCGTCGTGCGAGGCGTAGGAGGCGAGTTCGGGGAGCACCAGCAGGTTGACGTCGGCGACGTCGCGCAGCGCCTGGATGCCGCTCTTGCGGGCCTCGCTGCCGATCAGGTCGGTGAATCCCGGGGCGCCGCCGTCCTCGCCGCCGTCCAGGGCGAAGACCGGCGCGTTGACGGAGGCCTCCAGGCCCAGGTCGTTGGCGGCCTGGCCGAGGAAGCGGACGACGTCGGTGGGTTCCGAGGAGCCGGCGACCACCTGGAGCCGGCGGCCGAAGGGCACCACCCGGGTGCCGGCGAACGCGCGCCTGCCCGGCGCGTCGGGGAGCGAGCGCAGCTTGCGCTCCAGCAGCAGCGCCAGGTCGACGAGGGTGGCCGGGGCTTCGCCGTCGCCGTCCTCCTCGTAGAGCGTGAAGGTGCGGGCGACGTCGCCGACCTTGACCTCGATCTCCTTGGCGAGGTCGGGCAGTTCCTCGGGGAACGGCTTGCTGACCGTGCCCGACGGGTCGGGGCGCCCCTCGCCGAGCACCTTCACGGTGACGGCGGCCGAGGACTCGTTGATCACGGTCTCGGCGAAGTTGGGGTCGCCCTCGCGCGTGGAGAGGCCGGTGAAGGACTCGCGGACGGCGCCCGCGGTGTCGGTGATCAGCAGGTTGAAGGTGGCGTCGGGCGCCGGCGTGTCCTGGTCGACGGTGACCCGCAGGCCGCTGCCCCAGCTGCCGGGGTCGCGGGCGGTGATCCGCAGCGCGTCGGCCTCGGTGCCGGCCTCGGTGGAGCGCAGGGCGACGGTGGCGGCGGTGCCGCCCCTGGCGGCGACGGCGCGGACGATCACGGCGACGGAGCCGCCGCTGAGGAAGAACTGCCTGACGGCGTAGCTGACGGGGCTGTCCGCCGCCAGCCCGCCGAACTGCCGCTCGAAGTCGGCGAAGCTCGTGATGGTGATCGGCCGGTTGACCGGCCCGCGGCGCGTGTGCCCGACGAACGCGGTGACCGAGGTGGTCACCGCGCTGATCGTCCGGACGGTACTCGGGAGTTCCTCGATGTACACGCCGGGATAAGTCGGTGCCGTCGGCATTCACCCCTCCATTCCCTCGGTGTTCCAAGCGAACAGGGGAGCGAGTGTGAGATCGCGCGGCCAGCGATCACCAGAGGTGCCAACGCCGGCACAGCGATCACCAATGCCTCCCCCTCAGGCCGAAGCCTGCAATGCATGGTGTCGCGGTTCTCGTCAGAGATTCTTGCCAAGGGTCCGAATCGCCGTCAACCCCCCTGAATAAGAAGACTGAATACGTCGGCCACGCACTTCAGCGGGTATGCGGCGGCCGGAATTCAGCGTCGGCCGATTCAGAACCGACACACAATCTCCGCTGTTTTCCCATGGGCAAAGCACAGCCCGACCAGGGGCGGGCCGTGCCGGACGTCTCGGCCGAGGCGGGCGACGCGGGTAGCGTGTCCCCACACCATGGGCGGCTACCCGGCGGTCGGAGACCTGACGGCCACGCCCTGGGCCTGGAGGGGCCGGATGACCGCACCGACCGACCGCCACCGCGACAGCGCGACGGAGGGCAACGCCGCGGCCGACCGGGTGCCGGAGCCGGCCCCGGAGCCGACGCCCGAGGAGCGGACCGGCGGGGTGCGTGAGGTGAAGTCCGCGGCGCGGACCCTCGAACTGCTCGAACTGCTCGCCGCCCGCCAGAACCGGCCGGCCAGGCTGCGCGAGTTGAGCGAGGCGCTCGGCATGCCGCGCAGCAGCTGCTACGCCGTGCTGCGCACGCTGACCAAGTACGGCTGGGTGCGGACCGACGCGTCGGGCACGATGTACGGGATCGGGATCCGGGCGCTGCTCGCCGGCACCAGCTATCTGGACACCGACCCCTATGTGCACACCGCCAAGTCGGTGCTCGACCGGCTGGGCGAGCACCTGGACGAGACCTTCCACCTGGGGCGGCTCTCCGGGACGGACGTCGTCTACCTGGTGACCCGCGAGTCGGGGCAGTACCTGCGGCCGCACAGCCGGGTGGGCCGCCGGCTGCCGGCCTACTCGACGGCGCTCGGCAAGGCGCTGCTCGCCGGGCTCGACGAGGCGGCCCTGGCGCGGCACCTGCCGGCGGATCTCGCGCCGCTCACCGAGCACACGCTGACCGACCGGGCGGCTCTGGGGCGGGATCTCGCCGAGGTCAGGGAGCGCGGCTGGGCGGTGGACCGGGAGGAGAACACCCAGGGGGTGAAGTGCTTCGCGCTGCGGCTGCGCTACGCGGAGCCGGCGACCGACGCCATCAGCTGTTCGGTGCCGCTGGCCCGCCTGACGCCGGCCCGCGAGGAGGACGTCGTCTCGGCGCTCGGCCGGGCCAGGGACAGCATCGAACAGGGCGCGCTCGCGCTCGGCTTCGGGGCCTGGGGGGAGGACGGGCTCTGAGGCCGCCGCGCCGAGGCCCCCTCACTCCTTTCCGTCTTCATTTCTGACTCGCGTCTACCTATATAGACAGCCCGTGGCTAGACTGCCCGGGTACTCGTTCGATCGCTGACGCTGCCGTCAGTCGCAGTCCGCCGGAGGCCAGGGTGCCCGACACACCGAACAACGAGCCGCACCGCATCCGCGACATCCGGATCACGCCCGTCGCCTTCCGCGATCCACCCCTGCTCAACACCGTCGGCGTCCACGAGCCGTTCGCGCTGCGGGCCATCGTGGAGGTCACCACGGACTCCGGCGTGTACGGGCTCGGCGAGACCTACGGCGACGCCGCCCACCTCGACCGGCTGCGGGCGTCCGCCGCCCGGCTGACCGGCGTCGACGTGTGGCACGTCCAGGAGATCGCGCGCCGGATCCGGGAGGCGCTGGCCGCCGACGCCAGCAACGGCGGCCACGGGATGAGCGGCATGGTGACCGGTACCAGGACCGCCGACCGGGTGCTCTCGCCCTTCGAGGTGGCCTGCCTCGACATCCAGGGCAAGGTGCTCGGCCGCCCGGTCAGCGACCTGCTCGGCGGCGCCGTCCGGGAGCGCGTCGCCTACAGCGCCTACCTCTTCTACAAGTGGGCCGGACACCCCGACGCCGAGCCCGACACCTGGGGCGCCGCGCTCGACCCCGACCAACTGGTGGCGCAGGCCCGGCGGATGATCGACGAGTACGGGTTCACCGCGATCAAGCTCAAGGGCGGCGTGTTCCCGCCGGAGGAGGAGATCGCGGCGATCCGCGCGCTGCGCGCCGCCTTCCCCGACCACCCGCTGCGGATCGACCCCAACGGCGCCTGGAGCGTGGCGACCTCGATCCGGGTCGGCCAGGAGCTGGCCGGGGTGATCGAGTACCTGGAGGACCCCACCACCGACATCGAGGGGATGGCCGCGGTCGCCCGCGAGGTGCCGATGCCGCTCGCCACCAACATGTGCGTGGTCGCCTTCGACCAGCTGAAGCCGGCCGTCCGGCAGGACGCGGTCCAGGTGATCCTCTCCGACCACCACTTCTGGGGCGGCCTCGGCCGGTCCAGGTCGCTCGCCGCGATCTGCGACACCTTCGGGCTCGGCCTCTCCATGCACTCCAATTCGCATCTGGGCATCAGCCTCGCCGCGATGACCCACCTCGCCGCGGCCACCCCCAACCTCACCTACGCCTGCGACACCCACTGGCCCTGGAAGGACCCCGAGGACGACGTCGTCGTGCCGGGCACGCTGACCTTCGAGAACGGCTCCCTCGCCGTGCCGACAGGCCCGGGGCTCGGCGTCGAACTCGACCGGGACGCGCTGGCCAGGATGCACGAGCGGTACCTGTCCTGCGGGATCAGGGAACGCGACGACACCGGCTACTACCGCCGCCGGCACCCCGGGTTCGACCCCACCCCGCCGCGCTGGTGAGGCGGGTGGAGGCGCCATGAGGATCGTGCTCACCGACCCCATCCTCGACCGGTTCCGCGCCGAGCTGACCCGCGGCGGCACCGACGGCCACGACTGGGCGTTCCTCGCCGGCCGGCCCGACGCGGCCGTCGCCGCCGAGCTCTCCAGGGCCGAGGTGCTGGTCGCCTCCCGGGTGACCGCGCCCATGGCCGAGGCCGCCACCCGGCTCCGGCTGCTGCACGTCACCGGCGCCGGCGTGGACCGGATCGCCCTGGACTCGCTCGCCCCCGAGGTCGCCGTCTGCACCACCGCGCACCACGGCCCCTCGATGGCCGAGCACGTCGTGCTGGTCACCCTGATGCTCTCCCGCCGGGTGCTCCGCGCCGACCGGCTGATGCGCGAGGGCCGTTGGGAGTCGGTCGCCGTGGACCACGGGGTCGCGCTCGGCAGCACGCTGGCCGGCCGCACGGTCGGCGTCGTCGGGCTCGGCGAGATCGGCGGGCAGGTGGTGCGCGCGCTGACGGCGCTCGGCATGCGGGCCCGCGCCGTCCGGCGGAACCCGGAAGCGCCGCTCCCGGCCGGCCTGCGCCCCGACCGACTGGACCTGGTGGACGGCGAGGACGGGCTCGACGCGCTGCTCGCCGAGTCCGACGTGGTGGTGCTGACCGTGCCGCTCGCGCCGGCGACCAGGGGGCTGATCGACGCCGCCGCGCTGGCCCTGATGCGTCCCGACGCGCTGCTGGTCAACGTGGCGCGCGGACCCGTCGTCGACGAGGACGCGCTCTACGAGGCGCTGGCGGGCGGCGCGATCGGCGGCGCGGCGCTCGACGTGTGGTGGTCGCACCCCAAGGACGGCACCGGGAGCCGCGGGTACACCCGCCCGTTCCACACCCTGGAGAACGTGGTGCTGACGCCGCACCACTCCGGCCACACGAGAGAGACCTTCGGCGGCCGGGCCCGGGAGATCGCCGACAACATCGCCCGGCTGGCCGCGGGGCAGCCGCTCACCGGCGCACTGCGCCGCGGGACCTGAGCGGCGCCCCGAACGCCGAAGCCGGCCCCGGTCGTCCGAGACGACCGGGGCCGGCTTCGGCGTTCTGGCACGTCAGCCGCCGGCCTCCAACGGGAAGTGGCACAGGCCCTCGTGCGGCTCCCCCGCCCCGTCCCCCGCGCGGGAGCGCGTCCGTACCGGCGGCGCCTCTTCGGCGCACCGGTCCTCCGCCTTCCAGCAGCGGGTGCGGAACCGGCACCCCGACGGGATGTCGAACGGCGAGGGGATCTCCCCGCGCAGCGCGATCTCGCGGTCGGCGCCCGCCTCGTCCGAGACGTCGAGCGTCGGCGCCGCCGACAGCAGCGCGGCCGTGTAGGGGTGCAGCGGCCGGTCGAAGACGTCCTCGGTGCGGCCGTGTTCGATGACCTTGCCGAGGTACATCACGGTCACCCGGTCGGCGACGTGGCGGACCACCGACAGGTCGTGGGAGATGAAGACGTAGGAGACGCCGAGCCGCTGCTGGAGATCGGACAGCAGGTTGAGCACCTGGGCCTGCACCGAGAGGTCGAGCGCGGAGACCGGCTCGTCGCAGACGATCAGGTCGGGTTCCAGCGCCAGGGCGCGGGCGATGCCGAGTCGCTGCCGCTGGCCGCCGGAGAACTCGTTGGGGTGCCGGTGGGCGTCGCTCTCCCGCAGCCCGACCAGGTCGAGCAGCTCGCGGACCCGTCGCTGCCTGGCCTGCGCCGTGGGCTGCACGTCGCGGTGGGTGCGCCACGGTTCGCCGATGATGTCGGCGGCGCTCATCCGGGCGTTGAGCGAGGCGAACGGGTCCTGGAAGACCATCTGGATGCGGCGGCGCCAGGCCAGTAGTTCCCTGCCGCGCAGCGTGAACGGGTCGACGCCGTCGAAGCGCACCGTGCCGGCGTCCGGCCGTTCGAGCCGCAGCAGCACCCGGGCCAGGGTGGACTTGCCGCAGCCCGACTCCCCCACAAGACCGAGGGTCTCGCCGTGGCCGAGCCGCAGGTCCACGCCGTCCAGCGCGGTCAGCCGGCCGCGGCCGGCCCTGAAGGTCTTGCGCACCCCGGTCACCTCGAGCAGCGGCGCGCCGGGCGGTGCCGCGTCCTGGGTCCGTTCGAGGGTGGTCTCAGGCATGGGCGAGCTCCTCGGAGAAGTGGCAGGCGGCCGAGCGGCCGGCGCCGACGGGCGCGAGCGCCGGGCGTTCCGTCACGCAGCGCTCCCTGGCCAGCGGGCAGCGGGCCTGGAAGACGCAGCCGGCCGGGATGGCGCTGAGCTCGGGCGGGCTGCCTGGCACGGCCGGCAACCGCTCGCCGCGCCTGGCGTGTTCCGGCACCGAGTCGAGCAGGCCCCTGGTGTAGGGGTGGCGGGGCGCGGCGAAGACCTCGCGCACCGGGCCGGTCTCCACGACGTTGCCCGCGTACATCACGGCGACGTCGTCGGCGCGCTGGGCGACCACGGCGAGGTCGTGGGTGATCAGCACGACGGCCAGCCGGTGCTCGGTCTGCAGGTCGCGGAGCAGCCGCATGATCTGGGCCTGGACGGTGACGTCGAGCGCGGTGGTCGGTTCGTCGGCGAGCAGCACGTCCGGCTCCAGGGCGACGGCCATGGCGATCAGCAGGCGCTGCCGCATGCCGCCGGAGAACTGGTGCGGGTAGGAGCGGGCGCGCTGGCGCGGCTCGGGGATTCCGACGCTGGCCATCAGCTCGATGGCCTTCTCCCTGGCGGCCCGCCGGGAGAGCCCGCGGTGGATGCGGAACGGCTCGGCGAGCTGACGGCCCACCGGCTGCACGGGGTTGAGGGCGGTGAGCGCGTCCTGGAACACGATGGAAAGCACCGGTCCCGCGAGCTTGCGTCGCTTACCGGGGCTGAGCCGCAGCACGTCGGTGCCGGCGACCGTCACGGAGCCGCCGGTCACCTCGGCCACCGGGTCGAGCAGGCCGACGATCGCCTGCGCGGTCATCGACTTGCCGCAGCCCGACTCGCCGAGGAGCGCCAGGGTGCGGCCGCGGCGCACGGTGAAGCCGACGTGGTCGACGGCGCGTACGGTGCCGGCGGCGGTGTGCAGGTCGACGCAGAGCCCACGCACCTCGAGCGCGGGGTCGTCGGCCGGTCGTTCCTCGGCACGGGTCTGGGTGTCGGTCGACGCGGGCATCAGGCGGTCACCTCCGGAGTGACGGGACGGGTGCCGCGCCGCTTGCGGGGCAGCGTCAGGCGCCAGCGCTGGGCGGGGTCGGTGGCCAGCCGCACCCAGGCGGCGAGCACGGTGGCCGACACGGTGACGAGCATGATGGCGACGCCCGGCAGCACGGCGATCCACCAGGCGGACCCCAGGTACTGGCGGCCCTGGGCGACCATCAGGCCCCAGCTCACCTCGGGCGGTTGGATGCCGATGCCGAGGAAGCTGAGCGAGGACTCGGTGAGCATGACGAAGCAGAAGTCGAGGGTGGCGACGGTCAGCAGGGTGGGCAGGGCGATCGGCAGGATGTGCCGGTAGATGATCGGCCAGCTCGCGGTGCCGAAGGTGCGGGCCGCGTCGACGAAGAGGCGGCTGCGCAGCTCGGTCGACTCGGCGCGGGCGGTCCGCAGGTAGACGGGGATCCGGGTGACGGCCAGGATCGCCACCAGGTTGCCGACGCTCGGCGCGAACACGTAGAGCACGACGACCGCGATCAGCAGCGAGGGGAAGCTGAGGATGGCGTCGGCGAGCCGCATCGCCAGGTTCTCCCTGATGCCGCCGTGGTAGCCGGCCCACATGCCGAGGGCGGAGCCGATCACCAGCGAGCACAGCACGGCGGGGACGGCGACCGAGAGGGTGGTGCCGGCGCCCTCGACCAGCCGGGCGAGGACGCTGCGGCCGAGGACGTCGGTGCCGAGCAGGCCGAAGAAGCCGTGGTCGAGGGAGGGCGGGCGCAGCGAGGCGTCGAGGTCCTGCCGGACGGCCCGGTCGCCGATGAGCAGCGGGCCGAGCAGGGCGACGAGGAGGACGGCGCCCAGCACGGTGGCCGCGACGGCGGCGGCCCAGTCGCGGCCGAGCAGCCGCCACCAGCGCGGCGGGCGGGCGCCGGGTGGCGCGGCGGCGCCCTCGGGTGGTGCGGAGCCGGTCGCGGGTTCTGCGGTGGTGGTCATCGTGGCTCCTTCGTTCACGCCTGGACCGGCTGGCGGACGCGTGCGTCGATCAGCGCGTGGGCGACGTCGACGACGATGTTCAGGGCGAAGATCGTCACGGCCGTCAGCAGGACGGCGGCCTGGAGGACGGCGAAGTCCCGCTGGAGGATGGAGTCGATCATCAGCTTGCCGATGCCGGGCCAGCCGAAGATCGTCTCGACCACGACGGCGCCGTTGACCAGGCCGATGGTGAGGTCGCCCGCGACGGTCAGCACGGGGGTGGTGGCGTTGCGCAGGGCGTGTCCGAAGACGACGCGCCGCTCGCTGGCGCCCTTGCTGCGGGCCACCTTGACGTAGGGGGCGGAGAGCGCGGCGACCATGCTGCCGCGCACCACCTGCACCAGCACGCCGAAGGGGCGGATCAGCAGGGTGGCGATGGGCAGCACCCAGACCTCGGGGCCGCCGATGACGCCTGAGGTCGGCAGCCACTCCAGGCTGACGCCGAAGATCAGGACGCCCACGATGGCGAACCAGAAGTCGGGGATGCTGGCGGCGGTCATGGCCAGCAGGCTGGAGAAGCGGTCGACCGCCGAGTTGGGCCGGTAGGCGGCGACGCTGCCCACCAGGATCGCGGCGAGGACGGCGATCACCATGGTGACGGCGGCGAGTTGCAGGGTGGCGGGGAAGGCGGTGAGCACCATCTCGCCGGCCGACTGCCCGGTGCGCAGCGACTCGCCGAAGTCGAGCCTGACGACCTGGCCCAGGTAGTCCCAGAGCTGGGCGGGGATGGACTGGTCGAAGCCGTGGGCGGCCGAGAACTCGGCGCGCTGTTCCTCGGTGGCGCTGAGCGGCAGGTAGAGGTCGACGGGGTCGCCGGCCAGCCGGGCGAGGCAGAACACGCCGAGCACCACGAAGAGCAGGGGGATCGCGCTGGAGACGATCCGGTTGCGCAGGAAGACCGTCATCGTCAGTCCTCGTCTCTCGGTCGCGGGTCGCCGGCGGGGCTGACCTCGGCGAGCCGCAGCTCGTCGCCGGTGGCGGGGTCCGGCTCGTAGCTGACCGAGGGGGCCAGGCCGAGCAGGCCGCGCATGTGGGCGAGGTAGGCGTACTGGGCGACGTTCTCGTCCTGGTAGGTGAGGACGTCGGCGAAGGCGTCCTGGCGGGCAGGACCCGCGACGGCGTCGGCCTCGGCGATCCGCTGGTCGAGGTCCGGGGTGCCGAAGGTGGACTGCGGTCCCTCGGCGAGCAGGTACTGGCTGGCGGTGAAGGCGGCGTCGCCTGCCTGGTTGCCGTGCATGATGAGCAGCGCGACGGGCCCGGCGTCCTCGGGGAACGGCCGGAGCTGGTACTGGAGATGGGCCGCGGTGTCGGTCATCCGGATCCTTACGTTCAACCCGATCTCGGCCAGCTGGTACTGGAGTGCCTCGGCGGTCTCGGCGACCCGCGGGAACTGGCTGTTGCGGGCGATGAGGGTGATCCGCCGGTCGACGGGGACGCCGTCGGCGGCGGCCTCCTCGACGAGGTCGCGGGCGGCCGCCGGGTCGTAGGGGGTGGGGTCGAGCTCGTCGTTGAAGCCGACGACGCCGCGTGGCACGAGCTGGGCCGCCGGGTCGGCCTCACCGTCGAAGAGGGTGTCGACGATGCCGTCGCGGTCGATGGCGAGGGAGATCGCCCGGCGCACCCGGATGTCGTCGAGGGGGGCCTCGGTGCCGTCGAGGCGCAGCGCGGTGGTCTCGTTGTTGGGGTAGGGCACCGAGTTCTCCTCGGTGGCGTCCTCGGGGTCGAGGGCGGCGGCGATGTCGGCCTCGCCGCGGTCGATCATGGCGGCGCGGACGCTGGACTCGGCGCGCCAGACGTAGCGTGCGGTGGCGTAGGCGGGGGCCTCGCCCCAGTAGTCCTCGTTGCGGCTGAGGGTGATGGAGACGCCGGTCCGCCACTCGGCGACGGCGTAGGGTCCTGTACCGACGGGCTCGCGGACCTTGGCCTCGGTGCTGGTGGTCCTGGGGACGATCTCCACGAAGCTGAGTCGCAGCGGCAGGATCGGGTCGGGCTCGCCGGTGGTGACGGTCAGCCGGGTGGGGCCGGTGGCCTCGGCCGTCAGCTCCATGTCGCCGAAGACGTAGCCGTCGACGTTGCAGGCCAGGTCGGAGTTGACCGCGCGGTCGATGGTGAAGGCGGCGTCCTCCGCGGTGAACGGCTCACCGTTCTGGAAGGTGACGCCCTCGCGGATGTCGAAGGTCCAGGTGGTGGGGTCCGCCTCGGACTGCTGCCAGCCGGTGGCCAGCAGCGGGAGCAGTTCGCCCGAGGTCGGGTCGCGTTCGATCAGCGGCTCGGTGATGTTGGAACGGACGACGACGCCGGTCGAGGTCAGTGACGCCTCGCACGGTTCGAGCGTCGGCGGTTCCTGGCCGAGCACGACGCGCAGGGTGCCGCCCGCCCCGCTGCCCGCGTCGCCTCCGCCGCCGCTGTTCGCCACGGCGCACGCGCTGGTCAGCAGCAACGCGGTCGAGACGAGAGCGGCGAGCGACGCGCGGGCCCTGCCCGGGGAGGGGGAGGGAGGTACGGCAGACTTCGTCGTCATCGTCTCTCCGGAGAGCTGGGGTGTTGCCGCCGGGGACGCGCGACCCTCGGGGCCCGATCTTCGGAAAAGATCTCCGGGAAAGAAAGGGCCCGGCCGTCTATACATGCGTCCCGCGTCTGCATTTGTAGACGGAGACGCTAGGGCTGCACCCCCAGGCCGTCAAGGGTTCGGTCATGGCCGGATCCGATCAGTCGCAACAGCGCGTCGAGCGCGGGGTTCGCGTGGTCGGTCCGCCACACACAGTGGGTCTCCACGATGTCCGGGCTGAGCCCGTCGATCTCGGTGAAGGCCAGGTTGGGCAGCCGCAGCCGGGCCGCGGTCCTGGGCACGAGACCCACGCCGAGGCCGGCGTTCACCAGCGCCAGCAGGCTGTGCACCTGCCCGACCCGCTGAACGTAGCGCGGCTCGATCCTGGCCTGCCGGAACACGCTGATCACCAGCTCGTGCAGGTAGCGGCCGACCACCGGGTGATAGGTGACGACGCCGTGCCGGCCGATGTCGGCGAGCGACGGCGGCCGGCCGAGGGCGGCCAACGGGTGGTTGCGCGGGCAGGCGAGCAGCAGGCTCTCGGTGTGCACCCGCCGCACGCTCAGCACGTCGGAGGCGGGTACCCCGCGGACCAGGCCGATGTCCACGCCGCCGGCCAGCACCGCGTCGACCTGGTCCCTGGTGACCAGCTCGGTGAGGGTCAGCTCCACCATGGGCAGTTCGGCGGTGATGGTCCGCAGCCAGGAGCCGAGCACGGCGAGCGCGGCCACCGCGGTGAAGCTGACGGACAGGGCGCCGGCCTCGCCGCGGGCCGCGTTGCGGGCCGTCGCGGGGGCGGCGTCGGCGAGCTTGAGGATCCGCCGCGCCTCGGCCAGGAACGCCTGCCCCGCGGCGGTCAGCAGCACGGCGCGCGGCGTGCGGACCAGCAGCTCCACCTCCAGGGCGCGCTCCAGCTTCTGCACCTGGCGGCTCAGCGGCGGCTGGGTGATCCGCAGCCGGTCGGCTGCCCGGCCGAAGTGGCCCTCCTCGGCCACCGCGACGAAGCCGCGCAGCTGCTCGAGCGTGAACTGGGTGGGCATGGCGACCTCGCAGCAGCCGGGGGTGGTATGCCTCGAAGGTATCGGTGAATGCCTTCTTGGTGTTAGACAGGTATCACCCCTGGCCATACGCTCCGGGCAGCTTCCTCGACACCGGAACGACACCGGAGCGGAGACCATGACCTCGTTCAGTCCAGAGAGCCTGCGGACCACCCTCGGCGCGGGCCTGCTGTGTTTCCCCGTCACCCACGCCCGGCCGGATCTGACCTTCGACGAGGAGGGCTACCGCGCGCACGTGGCCTGGCAGTCCTCGTACCCGGTCTCCGGCGTGTTCGCGGCGGGCGGCACCGGCGAGTTCGTCTCGCTCACCCCGGACGAGGTCGGCCGGGTCGTCCGCGCCGCCGTCGCCTCCGTGCCGGCCGAGAAGCCGGTGATCGCGCCGGTCGGCTACGGCACGGCGCAGGCCGTCGCCATGGCCAGGGACGCCGAGGCCGCCGGCGCGGCCGGCGTCTTCCTGCTGCCGCCCTACCTCACCGAGGTGTCCCAGGAGGGCCTGGTCGCCCACGTCAGGGCGGTGTGTGAGGCGACCGAGCTCGGGGTGATCGTCTACCACCGGGCCAATGCCGCGTTCGGCTTCGACGCCGTGCGGGAACTGACCGACAGCTGCCCGAACCTGATCGGTTTCAAGGACGGCATCGGCGACGTCAACCTGATGACCCGCATCCACGCGCGCCTCGACGGCCGGCTGCTCTCCGTCGGCGGCCTGCCCACCGCCGAGACGTACGCCCTGCCGTACCTGGAGATGGGCGTCACCACCTACTCCTCGGCGATCTTCAACTTCCTCCCCGAGTTCGCGCTCGACTTCTACGCGGCGGTGCGGGCGCGGGACGCCGCGACCGTCTACCGCAAGCTCAACGAGTTCGTCCTCCCCTACCTCACCATCCGCGACCGCGGCGTCGGCTACGCGGTGTCCATCGTCAAGGCCGGGCTGGCCGTCGTCGGCCGCGACCCGGGCCCGGTCCGCCCGCCGCTGACCGACCTCACCCCGGCCGAGCGCGACGAACTGCGCGCCCTGGTGGAGCGGGTGACCGCCTGACCGCTGCGCGGAGCGAAGACCGCCCACCCCGACGTGGCTCCCGTTCCCCCGAGCTCCGCGCCGGTCCGCAGGCAGCCGACCCACCAGCCGGCCGCCCAACCCTCACCGGCATCTCGACCAGGGGCCTGTCGAGGCCCACCCGAAGGAGCATCCCACCATGACCACGCCCGCCGCGCAGGCGCCACGCACGGTCCTCCAGGTCTGCCCCCTGCTCCCCTCGCTGGACGCCGCGCTGGACGCCGACCACCAGGCGGTGCGGCTGAGCGACCAGCCGGACCCGGACGCCTATCTCGCCGTGCACGGCCACGAGGTGGTCGCGGCCGTGACCACCGCCCGGATCGGGGTGCCGGACGCGCTGATGGACGCGCTCCCCGGGCTCGGCGCCATCGTGCACTTCGGCGTCGGCTACGAGACCACCGACGTGGCCAGGGCCCGCGCCCGCGGCATCGACGTCAGCAACACCCCCAACGTGCTGACCGACTGCGTGGCCGACCTCGCCGTCGGCGCGCTGATCGACGTCATGCGCCGGCTCGCCGCCGCCGACCGCTATGTGCGGAGCGGCGCGTGGGTGGCCGGCGGCTACCCGCTCGCCACCCGGGTCAGCGGCAAGCGGATCGGCATCCTCGGCCTGGGCCGGATCGGCGGCGCCATCGCCCGCCGGCTGGCCGGCTTCGACGCCGAGTTGGGCTACCACTCGCGCCACCGGGTCGACGGCGTGCCCTACCGCTACGCCGACTCGCCGCGCGAGCTGGCCGAGTGGGCCGACGCCGTGGTGGTGGCCACCGCCGGCGGCCCCGGCACCCGGGGGCTCGTCTCGGCCGAGGTGCTGACGGCCCTGGGCCCCGACGGCTATCTGGTCAACGTGTCCCGCGGCTCCGTGGTGGACGAACCGGCGCTCGTCACCGCCCTGCTGGAAGGCCGGATCGCGGGCGCCGCCCTCGACGTCTTCGCCGACGAACCCAGGGTGCCGGCCGCGCTCCTCGACCTGGACAACGTGCTGCTCCTCCCCCACATCGCCAGCGCCACCCACGAGACCCGGGAGGCAATGGGCGACCTCGCCCGCCGCAACCTGGAGCACTATCTGGCCAAGGGCACCCTGCTCACGCCCGTGCCGGCGACGCCGTGAGCGCGACGAGCGCATAGCGCTCGTCAGCCACCGGGCCACCCCAGAGCGCCGGATCCCCGCTCAGCGGCTCGACGGACACCCGCGCCACCGAAGGCCGCAGCACGGCGGAGAGCTCAGCCGCCGATATCCCGCCGGCCCAGGGCAACGACTCGGCCCCCGCCACATAGGGCGCGCCGGCCTGCCCGGCCTCCCGCCACCGCCCCTCGACCAGCACCAGCCGCCCACCGGGACGCAACCGCCCGAGCCAGGCCCGCAGCGCCGCCCTCGGATCCGGCAGCGTCCACACCAGATGCCGCGCCACCAGCACGTCGAACCGGGCGGCACCGGTGGGCGGCGCGGCCGCGTCCCCCACCAGGAAGCGGCCGCCCCGGTCGGCGGCCTGGAACTTCTCCCGCGCCTGCCGGATCATGCCGGGCGCCAGGTCGACGCCCGTGACCCGGTGCCCGGCCTCGGCCATCAGCAGCGTGAGCGAGCCCGTGCCGCAGCCCACGTCCAACACGTCGGCGGGCCCGGGCGGCAGCCAGGAGCGCAGCCGGCGCCGCCACGCGGTCCTGGTCTCGACGGCGCGCAGGCCGTGGTCCGGCTCCTCGTCGAACCGGTCGGCCGCCGCGTCCCAGTAGGCGGCGATGGCGGCGGTGGTACTCGGGCGATCGGTCATGCCGCCATGGTGGCAAACGGCACTGACAACGCGGCCCCGGGCGAGAACGGCGGGCCCCGCCCGGAAGCGGTGATCAGCCGGTGACGGCCATCTCCGCCGTCGTGAACGGGCTGACCGCCGGGTTGATGTCCGTCTCCCCGCCGCGCCCGTCGCAGCCCCGGTCGGGGTTGAACATCAGGTAGGTGCCGGAGGAGCAGGCGATCCACAGCTCGGCGTCGCCCCCCACCACCACGTTGCCCGACAGGTTGGCGCCGCCCTGGATGATGGCGTTGTCCCTGACCACCACGTTGTCGCGGAGCGTGGCGCCGGAGTTCACCCAGGCCAGGCCCTCGATGCGGACGTTGCCGCTGACCGTCGAGCTGCCGAACACCGCCGCGCGCGGGCCGACGTAGACGCTGGCCGCGACGTTGGCCCGGTTGTCCACCCAGCCACCGCCGTTGGCGTGCCAGTGCCCGCCGCCGGTCGCGGCCGGCTTCTGGTAGCCGGGCTCGTAACCGGAGGGGACGGCGCCCTGGAGCGTGATCTCGTACGGGTAGCGGTAGTTCCTCGGGTAGCCGTCCAGGAAGGCGTAGTGGTGCACGGTGCTCGGGGTGCCGGTGACCACCAGGTAGACGTCCCGCTCGCCCGACTGGGTCTGGAAGGTGACCTGCGCGTCCGCGCTGTTGTGGATCGGCCCGTAGCGCGGCACGCCGTCGCGCACCGCCACGAAGCCGTAGGACCAGCCGGAGCCGGCCGCCGCGTTGACGTGGCCCCGGAAGCGCAGCGTGATCAGGCCGCCGTCGCTGCTCGGCACGAGACGGATCTTGTTGTAGCCGTAGTCGGAGGGCGCGAGCCGGTTCGAGACGGCGTACTGGCCGGCGGACTGGTTGATCGGCTCCACCGGCACGCCGTTGTACGCGTTGATGAAGCCCGCGCCGTAGACGCCGTTGATGAACGGCATGATGTTCGCGCGGTTCGAGTAGTCGTAGGTGACCTGGCGCTGCGCGTACTCCGCGACCCGGGTGTTGAGCTGGGCCTGGCTCAGGTTGTTGATCCGCCGGTAGGTCTCCAGCGGGTGCTCGTTGCTCCGCGCCTGGTTCCAGATGTCGTTGAACGCCTGGATGCCGCCGTACCGGTCGACCAGGTACTGCATCAGCATCCAGTTGCCGTAGTGGTGGCGGCTGGACGACCAGGCCAGGTTCTCGGTGCGCAGGAAACGGGTGAGGTCGCCGGCGCCGCCGTTCGGATAGACCCGCATGGCCATGAACTCGGCGCTGGTCTCCCAGAAGGTGCCGGCCGACGGGTCGGTGAAGCCGACGCCCGAGCCCCGGCCGAGGAAGGTGTAGTTCTGGAAGACGTGGCCCAGCTCGTGCGCCAGGCCCCAGGAGCCGGGCTGGGCGGCGGCCGGCGCGATGTTGATGACGCCCACCCGGCCGTCCACCGAGCCGCCCGTGGCCCAGGCGTCCAGCGCGGTGCGGTTCCAGGTGCGGGTGACGATCACCACGATCTTGTGCTCGGCGAGCAGCCCGGTCTCCGGCGTGAACCGCATGGTGTTCACGTAGAAGGAGTACAGGCTCTCCAACTGGTTGAGGATGTCGTTCGGGTCGAACCGGAACTCGCCGGGGGCGTTGAGCGGGTTGGTGCCCGACTTCTCTCCCCACAGCAGGATGAAGTTGGCCGACTCCCTGGTCCGGTCCTGGCTCCAGGGCACCTCACCCGTGGACTGCCAACGCGCGGGAAGGTAGAGGGACTTGGCCGCCGCCGAGGCGGTCCCGGCCGGCTGGAGCGCGGCCGCCCCGCCGACCCCGGCCACGACGAACGCCTGGGCGGCCACCGTCACAAATCTACGACGTGTCCATGACATATCGGATGGCACAGTACTGCTCCTTCGCTCGGAGAGAACGCGGCTCGCAAGGAACATGCGCGTGCGACAAGGGAGATGTTCTCATGGAAGCGCTCCCATGGACCCTCGTCGAGGAACGGTCAGGGCAAAGGTTTTCCGCGCCCCGGGTGGCGGTGCGGCCGCACCGCCACCCCTCGAGGTCCCGCCCACCGGGAGCGGGGCGCCGTGTATGGTAAGGCTTACCTAAGCTAGCCTTCGTCCCCGACCGACCACGCCGCACACACCCACCCAAGGAACAGCATGTCGCCCCGCCTTGTTCACGCGCGCCGCCACGCGCTCGCCCTCACCGCCGCCGCCACCGCCGCGGCCCTCGCGCTCTCCGGCTGTTCCTCGGACGATGGGGAGGAGAGCTCGGGCGGCTCGGGTGACTCCGGCGACTCCGCGCAGAGCGAGGGCGCGTTCCCGGTGACCATCGAGTCCGCGCTCGGCGCGGCCACCATAGAGGAGCAGCCCGAGCGGGTCGTCACCCTCGGGCAGGGCTCGGCCGAGACCGCGATCGCGCTCGGCCACACCCCGGTCGGCATCGAGAGCTACGAGTGGGGCAGCGACGACACCGGCTATCTGCCGTGGATCCACGAGGCGGTGACCGAGGCCGGTGACGAGCTGCCCACGCAGTTCGCCGGCGCCGAGGACATCGACTTCGAGGCGATCATCGAGCTGGAGCCCGACGTGATCCTGGCCCCCTGGTCCGGCATCACCCAGGACGACTTCGACGTGCTGTCCGACATCGCGCCCACCGTGGCCTATCCCGACCTGGCCTGGTCCACCAACTGGGACGAGCAGATCGAGATCATCGCCACCGCGCTCGGCCAGCCCGACGAGGCGGCCGGCCTGATCTCCGGCATCGACGACCAGCTGGCGGAGGCCGCCGCGACCCGCCCGGAGTACGCGGACGTCAGCTTCTCCTACGTCTACACCTCGGGCCCCGGCACCCTCGGCGTGTTCCTGCCCGAGGAGCAGCGGGTCGCGATGGTCTCGGGCCTCGGCCTGACGGTCGACCCGGTGGTCGACACCTTCGAGGAGACCGAGGGCACCGACTCGGCGCTGATCGGCCTGGAGAACGCGGACCAACTCGCCGACAGCGACCTGGTCTTCACCTTCTACACCGACGCGGAGACCCGTCAGGAGATCGAGGCGCAGCCGCTGTACGCCGCCATCCCGGCCGTGGAGCGCGGCTCCGTCGTGGCGAGCGACGACAACTCCTTCGTCACCGCGTCGTCGATCATCAACCCGCTGACCGTGCCGTGGGTGATCGACCGCTATCTGCCGCTGATCGACGAGGCCGTCGCCACGATCGACCAGTGACGACGACGGGGTAGCACGTCCTCGTGACCACCACCACCCTCGCGAAGCCCCGCCCGAGCGGTGCCGACGCCTCCCGCGTCGGCACCGCTCGGCGGGTGTACGCGCTGCTCATCGGAATCGCCGTGCTGGCGCTCGCCGTGCTGGCCAGCGTGATGTTCGGCAGCAGGTCGACGTCGTTCGGCGACGTCCTCGACGTCTGGTCGGGCGACGCCGACCCCTATCTCACGACGGTCGTCGAGAGCCGTTACCCGCGGACGGCGCTCGGCGTGCTGGCGGGTGTCTGCCTGGCCGTCGGCGGCACGCTGATGCAGGGCATCACCCGCAATCCGCTGGCCGATCCCGGGCTGCTCGGCATCAACGCGGGCGCCGCGGCGGCCGTGGTGTCGGCGACGGCCTTCCTCGGCGTGTCGGGGCAGGCGGCCACCGTGTGGTGGGCGTTGCCAGGCGCGCTGGTCGCCGGCCTGCTGGTCTATGTGATCGGGGCCGCGGGCGCCGACTCCGGCGTGGTGCGCCTGGTGTTGGCGGGCGCCGTGGTGTCGGCGGTGCTGACGGCGTTGGTGCAGGCGATCGCCCTGAGCCATCCCGACGCGTTCGACAGCTACCGGTACTGGGTCGTGGGGGCGCTCGGCGGCCGCGACTTCGACGTGTTCCGCTCGGTGCTGCCGTTCGCGCTGATCGGTTTCGTGCTGGCGCTGCTGCTCGGCTCGGGGCTCAACGCGCTGGCGCTCGGCGACGAGTCGGCGTCCTCGCTGGGCGCCAACCCGACGGTGCTGCGCTCGGCCGGGCTGGTCGCGGCGACGCTGCTGAGCGCCGCGGCGACGGCGGCCGTGGGCCCGATCGCCTTCGTGGGCCTGGCGGTTCCGCATGTGGTGCGGGCGCTGGTCGGCGTCGACTTCCGGATGCAGATCGCCTACGCGGCCATCGTGGGTCCCGCGTTGCTGCTGCTGGCCGACGTGGTGGGCCGGGTGGTGGTGCGTCCGCAGGAGCTGATGGTGGGCGTGGTGACGGCGTTCGTGGGCGCGCCTGTGCTGCTGTTCGCGGTGCGTCGGATGAGGGGGAGCGCGTGACGGCGACGGCTGGGCGGGCGCGTCCCGGCGTGCTGCGGATCGGGCGGGTGGTGGCGCTGCCGGTGCACCGCGGCTATCTGCTGGCGGCGCTCGCGGTGGTGGTGCTGCTGCTCGGGGCGAGCGTGGCGACGTTGACGCTGGGGCGGCTCGGGATCCCGCTCGGCGAGTTGCCGGGGGCGCTGGCGGGCGGGGCGGAGGGCAGCGACGCGTTCGTGCTCGAGCGGCTCCGTGGCCCGCGGCTCGTGGTGGCGATCGGCACGGGGGCGGCGCTCGGTCTTTCGGGGGCGCTGTTCCAGTCGGTCACCCGCAATCCGCTGGGCAGCCCGGACGTGATCGGTCTCGGCGCGGGCGCCGGGGCCGGGGCGGCGGTCTTCGCGCTGCTGCTGCCCGGCACGCTGCCGGTGTGGCTCGGCGCGCTGGCCGGCGCGGCGCTGGCGATGGCGTTGGTGTACTTCGCCACCGGCACCGGCTTCCGCAACCCGGGGCGGCTGATCGTGGCCGGCCTCGGGGTCGCGGCGATGGCGTTCGCGTTCACCGAGTACGTGGTCTACGTGATGGAGCGGGACCGGGCCTCGGTGCTGATGGCGTACGTGAACGGCAGTCTGTCGGCGAGGGACTGGGACCACGCGGCGACGATCTGGCTGGTGCTCGCGGTGGTGGCGCCGCTGGCGGCGCTGCTCGGCCGGCGTCTCGACGCGAGCGAGATGGGCGACGAGTTGGCCGCCGGGCTCGGCGCCGACCCGACGCGGACCAGGGTGTTCGCGGTCACGCTCTCGGTGGTGCTGTCGGCCGGCGCGGTGAGCGTGGCCGGGCCGATCGCGTTCGTGGCGCTGACGGCGCCGCAGATCGCCCGCCGGCTGACGGGCGGCACGGGGGCGCACCAGGCGCTGGCGGCCCTGGTGGGCGCGCTGCTGCTGGTGCTCGCCGACCTGGCGGCGCAGCAGGCGCCGTGGTCGGACGGCCTGCCGGTGGGCATCTACACGATGGCGATCGGCGGGGTCTACCTCGGCTATCTGCTGGTTCGGGAATGGAGAAGGGGAAGGCTTTGACCATCCAGGCGGACGAGCGGGGGCTGAGCGCGCGGGAGGTGACGATCTCGTACGGCGGTGATCCGATCGTGCGGGAGCTGAGCATCGACATCCCGGACGGCGGGCTCACCATGATCATCGGCCCCAACGGCTGCGGGAAGTCGACGCTGGTGAAGGCGTTCGCGCGGGTGTTGAAGCCGGTCGGCGGGCGGATCCTGCTGCACGGCAGGGATCTGGGCGGCTATCGGCCGAAGGAGGCGGCGCGGCAGGTCGCGCTGTTGCCGCAGAGTCCGGTGGCGCCGGACGGGATCACGGTGCGGGGTCTGGTGCGGCGCGGCCGCTATCCGCACCACACGCTGTTGCGCCAGTGGTCGCCGGCGGACGACGCGGCGATCGCGTTCGCGTTGGAGCGCACCGGTCTCACGGAGTTGGCGGACGCGCAGGCGAGCGAGCTGTCCGGCGGGCAGCGGCAGCGGGCGTGGATCGCGATGGTGCTGGCGCAGGAGACGGACCTGCTGCTGCTCGACGAGCCCACCACCTTCCTCGATATCGCGCACCAGTACGAACTGCTGGAGCTGTGTGGGGAGTTGCACCGGGAGGGGCGGACCATCGTCGCGGTGCTGCACGACCTCAACCAGGCGGCGCGGTTCGCCTCGCACCTGGTGGTGATGAACGAGGGCCGGGTGGCCGCCCAGGGTCCGCCGGACGAGGTGCTGACGGCCGAGTTGGTGGCCGAGGTGTTCGGGCTGCCGTGCGACATCGTGCCGGACCCGCGGACGGGCACGCCGATGGTGGTGCCGCACGCCAGGCACCCGGCGGGCGAGCACGCGCCGGCCGGCCGGGCCCAGGTCGCGGACAGGGCCTAGGTCCTGTCCTGTCGATCTTGTCGGATCAGCCCGCGGCGTCAGACGCGGTGCTTCCCCAGACTTCGTCCGGGAGGTGCCCCCATTCGCTTCGCGCAAGGCGGAGTATCGCAGCTCATACTTGGCCGTATTCGCACGATGCGACAACGCAGCGAGGCGCCGTGTTTGGGGGCACTCCCCCAAGCACTCCGTGCAGGGGGCACCCCCACCCAGGCCGCCAGGCCTGGGGGAGTCGCGGGCCCGGCAAGATCGGCAGGACAGGGCCTAGTAGACGTCGCGGACGTAGCGGCGGTCGGCGGCGAGCCGGCGTACGTAGGCGGCGGCCTCGTCCCGTGCGAGGCCGCCGTGCGTCTGGGCGATCTCGCGCAGCGCCCCGTCCACGTCGCGGGCCATCCGGCTGGCGTCGCCGCAGACGTAGAAGTGGGCGCCGTCCCGCAGCCAGGACCAGAGCCTGGAGCCCTGCTCGCGCATCCGGTCCTGGACGTAGACCTTGGCGCGCTGGTCGCGGGAGAACGCGGTGTCGAGCCGGGTGAGCAGGCCCTGGTCGCGGAAGGCGGTCAGCTCGTCGCGGTAGTAGAAGTCGGTGGCCCCGTGCTGTTCGCCGAAGAACAGCCAGTTGGGGGCGCGGTGGCCGCGGGCGCGGCGTTCGTCGAGGAAGCCGATGAAGGGCGCGACGCCGGTGCCTGGGCCGACCATCACCATCGGGGTGGCGGGGTCGGCCGGCGGCCTGAAGTGCGGGGCGCGCTGCACGAACACGGACATCTCGGTGTCGGGCGCGGCGTCGGCGAGGAAGGTCGAGCAGACGCCCTTGCGTCCCCGGCCGCGGGCGTTCTCGTAGCGGACGACGGAGACGGTCAGCGAGACGGTGCGCGGGTCGCCGAGCGGTGAGGACGAGATGGAGTAGAGGCGGGGCCGTAGCCGGCCGAGCACCTCGGCCCACTCCTCGGGGGTGGCGCGCACCGGGTGTTCGGTGACGACGTCGACGGCCTGTCGGCACCAGGAGTACTGGGCGAGTTCGCCGGCGTTGCCGGGGCGCAGCAGCTTGCGCAGACCGCGGTCGCCGGTGCGTTCCGCGACGAAGCGGAGCAGGGTGGGGGTGATCCTGGTGAGGTCGAGGTGGCGGTGGAGCGCCTCGGCGAACGGGACGTCCCCGGCGCCGTCGAGGGTGAGCGGGGTGGTGGGGTCGACGCCGGTGACGGCGAGCCATTCGGCCACCAACTCGGGGCAGTTGGTGGGGTGGATGCCGAGCGCGTCGCCGGCCTCGTACTCGAGCGGGGTGGGGCTGTCGCCGGCGTCCAGGGTGAAGCGGCGCACCTCCTTGCCGGCGCCCGGCAGGCTCAGCAGCCGGTTGCCGGTGAGACGGGCGGTGACGGTGGTGCGTCGGCGCCTGGTGGGGGCCACGGGGGCGGTGGGGAGTGGCGCGGCGCCGCCGGAGAGGGTGGCGAGCACCTGGTCGAGCCACGCCTGGGCGGCGGGTTCGTAGTCGGGTTCGCAGTCGGTGCGGGGGGCGAGGCGGGTGGCGCCGAGTTCGGCGAGCCGGTGGTCGAGGCGGCGGCCGTGGCCGCAGAAGTCGTCGTAGGCGGAGTCGCCGAGGGCGAGGACGGCGTAGCGGCGTCCTTCGAGGCGGGGGGCGCGGCCGTCGGCGAGGGTGGTCCAGAAGTGGGCGCCGTTGTCGGGCGCGTCGCCGTCGCCGAAGGTGCTGGTGACCAGCAGTAGGTCGGCGGCGGCCGGCAGGGTGGCCGGGTCGGATTCGGCCATGCCGGCGAGCCGCACCGGGTGTCCGGCGGCGAGCAGCCGGCCGGCGGCGGCGTTGGCGAACTCCTCGGCGTTGCCGGTCTGGGAGGCCCACAGCACCATGACCTCGCGGCCGTGCGCGGTGGCCCGTGCCGGGGTGGGGAGCGGTTCGACGCGCACCGGTTCCGGCGTCGGCCGGCGCCCGGCGACCCTGGTCAACGCGACGGCGCAGACCTTGAGTTCGGGCTGTCGGGAGAGCGGGTCGACGGCGTCGCTCGTCAGGGCGTTCACGGTGATCCGCTCGCCGAACAGGTCGCTCCAGTGGAACGGCGCGAAGCAGCAGCCGGGCCGCAGGCGGTCGGTGACCACGGCGGGGAGCACGGCCCGGCCGCGTCGGGAGGCGATCTCGACGGAGTCGCCCTCGGCGACGCCGAGTTCCCGGGCGTCGTCCGGGTGGATCTCGACGAAGGGGCCCGGGTTGAGCCGGTTGAGGCGGTCCACCCGGCCGGTCTTGGTGAGGGTGTGCCACTGGTGCTGCACGCGGCCGGTGTTGAGGATGAACGGGTGGTCGTCGTCGGGGAGTTCGGCCGGCGGCACGTGCGGGCGCGGGTAGAAGGCGGCGCGGCCGCTGGCGGTCGGGAAGAGCGGGCCGCCGCCGTCGCCCGGCAGGTAGCGGATGGGGTTGCGGTCGGGGCCCGCCGGGTCGGCGGCCGGCCACTGCACGGGGGTGGCGCGCAGCCGTTGGTAGCTCACGCCGCGCAGGTCGTAGCCGGTGGTGGGGTTGTGGGCGCCCTTGAGCTCCTCGAAGATCTCCTCGGCGCTCTCGTAGGGGAAGGCGTCGGCGTAGCCCATCTCGCGGGCGACCAGGGTGATGAGCCGCCAGTCGGGCAGCGCCTGTCCTGGCGGGTCGACGGCGCGCGGGGTGAGGGTGAGGTTCCGCTCGCTGTTGATCATGACGCCCTCGCCCTCGACCCACATCGCGGCGGGCAGCACCACGTCGGCGTGGGCGTTGGTCTCGGTGGCGGCGTACACGTCCTGGGTGACGACGAACTCGGCCGCGCGCAGGCCCGCGATCACCGTGTCGCGGTTGGCCATCGAGGCGACGGGGTTGGTGCAGATGATCCAGCACCCCCTGATCTCGCCGGCCGCCATCCGCCGGAACATCTCGACGGTGCCCTGGGCGGGCCCCTCGGCGCGGATGGTGCCGGGCGGCAGGCCCCAGAGGCGCTCGGTGAACTCCCGGTCCTCGGGGACCAGCACCGAGCGCTGTCCTGGCAGCCCCGGGCCCATGTAGCCCATCTCGCGGCCGCCCATGGCGTTGGGCTGGCCGGTGAGCGAGAACGGGCCGCTGCCCGGGCGGCAGATGGCGCCGGTGGCCAGGTGCAGGTTGATCAGGGCCTGGGTGTTCCAGGTGCCGTGGGTGGACTGGTTGAGGCCCATGGTCCAGCAGCTGACCCACTCCCCCGCCGCGCCGATCAGCTCGGCGGCGCGGCGGATGTCGGCCTCGGGGAGGCCTGTGGTCTCGGCGACGGCGGCCGGCGGGTAGTCGGCGAGGAACTCGGGCATCGCCTCCCAGCCCTCGGTGTGCGCGGCGATGAAGGCGGGGTCGGTGTGGCCGCCGGCCACCAGCAGGTGGAGCAGGCCGTTGAGCAGCGCCAGGTCGGTGCCCGGCCGGATCGGCAGGTACAGGTCGGCCTTGTCGGCGGTGGCGGTGCGCCGGGGGTCGACGACGATCAGCTTCGCGCCGGCCCGCACCCGCTCCATCAGGCGCAGGAAGAGGATGGGGTGGCAGTCGGCCATGTTGGAGCCGATGACCAGGAAGACGTCGGCCCGGTCGAGGTCCTGGTAGGAGCCCGGCGGGCCGTCGGCGCCGAGGGAGAGCTTGTATCCGGTGCCGGCGCTCGCCATGCAGAGCCGGGAGTTGGACTCGATCTGGTTGGTGCGGAGGAAGCCCTTGGCCAGCTTGTTGGCGAGGTACTGGGCCTCCAGGCTCAGCTGCCCCGAGACGTAGAGGGCGACGGCGTCGGGGCCGTGCTCGTCGACGATGGCGCGCAGCCGGTGGGCGGTCTCCCGGACGGCCGCCGGCACGTCGACGGGTTCCGGCTCGGCGTCCCGGGCGGGGCGCCGGAGCGCGGTGGTGAGGCGGCCGGGGGCGGCCAGCATGTCGGCGGTGGTGGCGCCCTTGGTGCAGAGCCGCCCGAAGTTGGCCGGGTGGTCGCGGTCGCCGGTGACCCGGGTGACCGTGCGCCGCCCGTCGGGTCCTGTTCCGATGTCGAGCACGACTCCGCAGCCCACCCCGCAGTAGGAGCAGACGGTGCGCACGCCCCCCGGTTCCACTGCGGCCACCCCAGGCCCCTTCCACGTTCGGCTCTTGCGAGTCGACCGTACGAACGGCCCATTACGCGGGCGTCACGCGGCGCGAACGAGCCGCGTTACGCCCCCTGCACACCGGCCGCCCCTCGGGTGTGAGCGTGCGCGCCTGGTCGTCGGTCAGCGCAGCTTCCGGAAGAGGGCGCGGACGTCGTCGACCAGGGCGTCCGGGGCCTCCATGGCGAGGAAGTGGCCGCCCTCGGCCAGCTCGGTCCAGGCGACGACGTGGTGGTCGCGCTCGGCCCAGGGGCGGACGGTGACGTCGTGGGCGGAGAGCAGCACGCCGGTGGGGACGGTGTCGCGCTCCGGGGCCCAGGCGTCGGGGTCACCCTCCTCGTCCGCGCCCCAGTCAGCGTCCTCGCTCCAGTCAGCGGCGCCCCAGTCGGCGGCGGAGATCTCCTCGTATTGAAGCGCTCTCCCTCGTACGCCGAGCGGTGCCTGCGGGCCCTGCCGCCGGCCGATCTCCCGGGCGACGGCTGACGGTTGGGGCGGGACCCGCCGTGCGGGTCCCGCCCCAGGCCCTGCCCTAGCGGCGTGGCTCGCGGCCCGGCAGGACCGAGCGGATGTCGTCGACGATCCGTTTGACGAGGGGTTCCGGGTCGTCGAGGAAGTAGAAGTGGCCACCGGGGAACTGGCGTACGCCGAGGAAGTCGGTGGTGTGGCGCCCCCAGTGCGCGGCGTCCCGCTCGCCGGCCACCGGGTCCTGGTCGCCGCAGAACGCGGAGAGCGGCAGGTTCAGGACAGGCGGCGGGGTGGGGTCCGGCTCCCAGGTCTCGGCCGCTTCCAGGTCGGCGCGGACCAGCGGTTGCACCCGCTCCCAGAGCAACGGGTCGCGAAGGATCCGGTCGGGCAGCCCGCCGAGATCCGACAGCGCCCGGCGCAGCCCGTCCGGCGACAGGCCGTACAGCGGCGGGTTGGAGCGGGTGATGGAGAAGTACGGGCCCGGGTGGCCGGAGACGCCGACCCAGGCCGGCGCGGGACCGCCCTTGTGCCGCACCTCCAGGGCGGCCGCGAAGGCCACCAGGCCGCCCATGCTGTGGCCGAACAGCGCATACGGCCCCTCCTCCCGGTCCAGGAGTTCGGCGGCCAGGGCGTCGCTGATCACGGTCAGTCGCCGTTCGGCCGGGTGCCTGGCGGCCTTGGGGCGCCCCGGGGCCACCACGAGACGGACCTCCCAGTCCTCGGGGAGGTGCGCCAACCATGGCCGAAACGTGCTGTGGGAGCCGCCGGCGTGGTGCATCAGGTAAAGGGTGAGTTTCGAGTCCGATGCGGGCCGATGACAAATCATCGACAATATCGATTCCGTCATCTGTTGGACCCTGTCCAGAATTCTTCCGGTAGCGTCAACGTCATTCCCCTTCCATGGGGTCCGGAACGGATCTTGAAGCTCGGCTCGACCAACTCATGATAGCCATGAGAACCCCCCTGGATTTCAGGGATCATGATGCGCAATCCGGCGCACCTGACTACTCCTTTGGTGGCAGTGGTGGTAACCCTTAGAGTGGACTCGCCAGAAGTCCGCGGTCCGTGATTCCATGAGTCGTCATCGACCGCGCCGGGCGATTCCACCCGGAGGATTCAGAGGTGCATAATGCGACTCAACGTCCTCGGCCCAATCGAAGTGATAGGCAGTGCCGCGACGTGTCGGGTACGCGGGTTCAAGCTCGCCAAGGTGACGGGGCTTCTCGCGCTGCGCGCCAACCACTTCGTCTCGATGGAGACGATCAGCGAGGAGTTGTGGTCGGGCTCCCCGCCGCGTAATGAGGCGACGACCATCAGAACTCACGTCTACAACCTGCGCCGGGTGTTGAGTTCCTCACATACCGGCCCGTCGTCCGGTGTGACGTTGCACACAAGACCCATGGGATATCAGCTCTCGATTCCGGACGAACTGCTCGACGTGAGTCGATTCGACCGGCTCGCCAACGAGGGGCGCGCGCTTTTCGACGGCGGCCGTTACGCCGAATCCGCGGACCGGCTGCGCGCCGCCCTCGGGGTGTGGCGGGGCAACGCGCTGGAGGGGATATCGGTGGGCCCGGTGCTCTCCGGTCACCTGGCGCATCTCGGAGAGAAGCGGGCCCGAATTCTGGAGCTGCGGATCGAGGCGGACATGCGCAGCGGCCGGCACCGGGATCTGGTGCCGGAACTCTACGAACTCGTCGCGATCGATCCGCTCAACGAATGGCTTCAGGCACAGCTGATGGAGGTGCTACACCGATCGGGGCGGCGCGGTGAGGCACTTCGCAGTTTCCACGACGCCCGCCGGTGTCTTGACGAACAGCTCGGCATCGAGCCGTCGGACGATCTGCACCAGACCTATCTCCAGATCCTCTCCTCCGGCTATCAGAGGTAGGAGGATTCCGGCGAGATGAGGGCGGCTTCCCGCGCGGTGCGCACGGCCTCCATGCGGGAGGACGCCCCCAGTTTCTCGAAGACGTTGCGGAGATGTCTTTTCACGGTGCCCTCGGTGATGGAGAGTCGGGAGGCGATCTGCCGGTTGCTGAGCGCGTCGGCGACGAGGCTGAGCACCTCGAGCTCCCGGGGGGAGAGCACGATGGACTGCTCGGCGCCGCCGCCGACGGTGAACCCGCCGGGCACCGCGATGGTGACGCCCTGGCCCTCGTGGGCGCTGCGGATCGTGGTGACCAGGTACTTCCGGCTGACGTGCTTGGAGAGGTAGCTGGCCACCCCGGCGTCGATCAGCCGGCGCACCAGGTCGGCCCGGTCGTGCACGGTGAGCACGATGACCTTGGGGCGGGGCGACACCCGGTGCAGGCGCGCCACGGTGTCCAGCGGATCGTGCTGCGGCATGCCGAGGTCGAGCAGCACGATGTCGGGTCTGGTGGCACCGGTGACGGCGACGACCTCCTCACCGGTGCCCGCCACCCCGCAGACGGCGAAGTCCTCCTCCACCAGCAGGGTTTCGCAGAGCGTTTCGCGCAGCAGGGTGTGGTCGTCCGCCACGACGATGCGGATGGGATCAGGCGAGATCATGGGGTCCGTCCGTGAGGGGCACGAGGAAGGCGATCCGTGTTCCGTTCATCGGCACGCTGGTGATGTTGAAGGTTCCCCCCAGGGCCCTGATCCGCTCCTTCATCGAGATCAGGCCGCTTCCGGTGACGGATACCTCGGCGCCGTTCTGCGCCGCGAATCCGCGGCCGTCGTCCTGGACGACGGCACAGACCCGGCTCGGGGAGAGTTGAAGCATGATGAGCGCCTGTCCCGCGCCGGCGTGGGTGAATATGTTGCGCATGCACTCCCGGAGCACCAGGAACACCTCGCCGCGGATATGGGTCGGCACGTCGGCCTCGTCCCCGTCGACGAAGATGGTGACGTCGGTCAGGTCGAGGCCGTAGGCGTCGACATACGACCGGAGTTCGCGGTCGATATTGGACACCGGGGTTTGGAGACGCAGTCCGGAGGAAAGCCTTCTCACACCTTCGAAAAGGTTCCCCAGTATCGAGTGCAGGTCCTCGATGTGCCGTCTGGAGAAGCCCTCTTTCGGCTCCGTTGTCAGATCGTGGAGTTCCAGTTTCCGAAGTGCTAGGCTAATATTACTGCCGAACCAGTCGTGGAGTTCTCTGGCTGCCCGTTTCCGATCCGCGGTTCTTAATCCCTCGAGTCGCTTGATCAGTGCCTTTTCGTACCACACAGAAGATATTCGACTGCGTTCGACCACGCTTCTGTTGATCGCGGTGAGGGCCAACTGCGTTCTGCCGACCGGCAGCAGCCGGCCGGCGCCGAAGCCGGTGAGCCCGGAGAGGAAGACGTCGAACATCTCCCCCCAGGCCAGGGTCAGCTTCTCCAGCGAAATGCCGGAGAGGGCCGTGGAGACCCCCAGAAGCGAGGCCAGCGCGACCTTGTCCTCGTTGACGACGACGCGCCCGATCTTCATGCTCCGCTGGCAGTCGTCGAAGACGTAGCCGAACTGCCTGCGCCACTCCGCGCGTAGATCGCGCCGCTCGAGCAGGGCATATGCCAGCCGCTCCTCGTACTGGGCGTACAGACGGTCGATCATCTCGGATTGTCCGAGCTTTTCGACACCATTCACTCGGCCGTCACCCGCCAGGCACTCGATGGTGCGTGGCTCCCGTTCACGTTCCGGTTGACTCAGAATCTGACTCTCCCCCGTAGGTTGCGTGGTCACGGCGCACAGCGCCCTACCGCGAGACACGAGACTGATTGGTCGGATCAGAATGCCGGTAGAGTTATACCCCTTCATAATATCTTCACACCCACCGGGCAACAATAGTGTTTTCGGTCCGAACGGCCCCTCCAGGGTCAAATTAGAGTAATGCAACCCAGAGTGACATCGACCTTGAATATGCAACCATCGGGGCCGGGGGCCGAAAACCAGAACGCGCGTGCGTATTTTCCATTGCCGTGGGTGGTACGGTCCACGCGCGAAACCGGCCGCCGCGGTGGCAGCGGCGGCCGGCACGTCGCGAACGGTCCGTCAGGCCGGCTGGCCACCACCGGTCGGCGGCAGCTGCAGCTTCACGGCGCCGAGCTGGGCCAGCAGGAAGAGGTCCTGCCGGCAGGCCCAGTGCTCGACGACCTTGCCGTCCTCGACCCGGTAGATGTGGATGTGCTCGACGTCCACCTTGTTGCCGGTCGCCTCGACGCCGAGGAAGTTGCCGACGTGAACGCCCGTGAACCGCAGTCGCAGCACCGCCTTGTCACCGTCGGCGAAGCTGTCCAGGTGCTCCCAGCTGGCGTCCTTGAACACGGTGTTCATCCAACGGGCCGTGCCCAGGTAGCCGTGGGGGCCGCCGGGCGTCCCGGGAGGGGCCTCGTAGTCGACGAACTCCGGGGCCACGAGGCGCAGCGCGACCTCCTCGTCCAGGTCGTTGAAGATCTTCCCCATCTGGTGGGCGATCTCAAGCACGCTTTCCGACATACCGTGGAACCTGCCTTCCCTGCTTAGGTGGATGGTGGTCAATCGGTGGAACACGCTCCGGCCGACCGGGGGCCGGCCGGAAGTCTCAGTTGCCGAGGCCCAGGCCGCCGCCGACCGGCAGGATCGCGCCGGTCACGTAGGAGGCCCCCTCGCTCGCCAGGAACCGCACCGCGTGGGCGACCTCCTCGGGGGTCCCGACCCGGTGCAGCGCCGTCTGGCCCAGCAGGTTCTCGCGCCTGACCGGGGTGACGTCCTTGGACATGTCGGTCTCGATCAGCCCGGGCGTCACCACGTTGACGGTGATCTTGCGGCGGCCGACCTCGCGGGCCAGCGAGCGCGCGAAGCCGATCAACCCGGCCTTGGAGGCGGCGTAGTTGGTCTGCCCCGGCGCGCCGGTCAGGCCGCTGGTCGAGGACATGAAGACGATCCGCCCCCACCGCGCCTTGATCATGTCGGGCGCCACCTCGCGGGCGACGTTGACGGCGCCCATCAGGTTGGTCTCGATGACCGAGCGGAAGTGCTCGTCGGCCATGCCGACCAGCAACTTGTCGTAGGTGATGCCGGCGTTGGACACCAGCACCTGGATCGGGCCGTGCTGCACCCGGGCCTCCGCCACCGCCCGCCGCACCGACTCGCGGTCGGTCACGTCGCAGCGCACCCCGAAGAGCCCCTCCGGCGGATCCCCGGTGCGGTGGGTGACGGCCACCTTGTCGCCCGCCTCGGCGAGCAGCCGGGCGATCGCCAGGCCGATGCCTCTGTTGCCTCCGGTCACGAGTACCGAACGACTCATCGTTCAGACCCCCTTCTCGACGATCTCGGCGAGCCGGGCGACAGCCTCGGCGGTGTCGGTGAAGTGCAGCGCCCGCCAGCCGGCCGCCTCGGCACCGGCGCAGTTGTGGGCCAGGTCGTCGACCAGGACGCACTGCTCGGGCGGCACCCCGGCCCGCTCGGCGGCCAGTGCGAACATCCCGGGCGACGGCTTGCGGTGCCCGACCTCGAAGGAGAGCAGCACGTCCTCGAACAGCTCGGCCGGGTCGACCATCCGCCGCCAGTGGGCGTCCCAGGTCGGCACCATGTTGGAGAGCATCCCGACGAACGCCCCGCCGCCGCGGGCCGCGCGCAGCGCGGCCACCCAGTCGTGGTTGGTCTCCCGGCCGTCGAACCAGATGTCGGCCAGGGTCTTCAGCCGCACCGTGACGCCGTGGTCGGTCGAGAGCACCTCGCCGATCTCCGCCAGCCACTCCGCCTCGGTGACCAGCGGGGTGTCGATCGGCAGCATGACGTCCTCGGTGCCGTACCGCGCGGTGACCTTGCGGAGCGCCTCGTTCAGCACCTCGGGCCGCACCCCGACCCGCGCGCAGAAGACGCCCATGGTGTGCGAGAGCGGCGGGGTCAGGACGCCCCCGAAGTCGCTCCAGACAGCCACACGTTCACCACTCACAGGAGACTCCCCATCGTCATCGTGACCGAGGCGATCTCGGCGCCGTTCTGCTGGAAGGTGACCGGGAGGGTGACGCGACCCTCCTCGTCGGAGGGGCCGGGGCGCGGCACCGAGAGGCGGACGGCGTCGTCCAGTTCGGCGAAGCGCGCGAAGCGCGCCTCGATGCCGACGGTGTGGGTGGTGCGCGGCGCGCCGGTGCTCAGCAGGGCCAGCTGCCTGGCGGCCTCGACCAGGGTCATGGCCGGCAGGTGGTCGTAGACGTGGTCGAACAGCGACCGGTTGCGGAAGCTGGGGGTGAACTCGGCGCTGCTGCCGGCGTCGTCCGACACCACGCCGGCGAGCACCACGTTGAGCGGGTGCACCCGGCCGACCCGTTCCGGGTCGACGAGGTGGGGGTCGTCGCCCGGCCGCCGGTCCTCGTAGTCGGAGGTGAGCGGCGCGGGCGTGCCGCGCTGCGCGCGGCGCAGCGCGTCGTTCTCCGCGTTGCGCAGGAAGAGCACGTCCATCGCGTGCTCGCCGACCTGCTCGCCGCCCACCAGGTAGCGCTGCTCCACCCGGCCCTTGCGGTAGCGGCCGGCGCGGTTGGGCTTGCCGATGTACTCGGTGTCGATCCGCAGGCTGCCGGGTCGTGGACCGATCACCAGCGCCTTCAGGTCGGTCAGGGCGAAGGTGAAGCGGTCCACGATCATCGTGGTGTCGTGGCTGAACCCGATGTGGGCGTGGGTACCGGCGATGGCGGCCTGGCGGCCGGCCTCGAGCAGCAGCAGCGCGTCGTGCGTCGCGGGCGACTGCAGGTGGTCGTTGTAGTAGGCGTGGACGAGGGGCAGTTGGACGGCCGTGCGCACGGAGCGCTCGGCCGTCGGTCGAACGTCGGTGACGAACACCTCGGAGACGGCGGCCTTGTGGACCAGGGCGCGGTCCACGGTGCTGGCGTGTCCTGGCTCGGAGGAATCTGGGTCCGGTTCCGGGTCCCCATGCGTGGTCATTACCCGTCCCTCGATTTCTCGGAAATGGTCGCCTACGAGTCTCACGGAATGTCGTCAAGCCGAGATACAGCGAGCATAAAAGCTGTCGTCAATGGCCGCTCGCCGCGGCCGGGGCTATGGGAAACGGCGCTTCGAGTAACGGCAATCCCGACCACACCCGATGGGCCGCGGGAAATCCCATGGCCACCAGGGCATTGATGAGCATGCCGTGCGCGACGAAGTAGGTGGTTTCCCCGGTGTCGGCGCTCAGCGCGATGTGTGAGTCGTCCCAGAGCTCCAGCCACCGATCCCGGATCGCCTCGCCGAGTCGCAGGTCACCGGCCGCTTCCGCGGCCGCGACCGAGACGTAGATCTGAAGTTGCATCAGCAACTTCTCGGGGTCGGTCATGAGTTCCCGATACGCCTCGGCCATGGCCCTGTGCCGTTCTTCCGCCGGCGCTCCCGCAGCCGCTTCGAGCAATGCGACGCGAATCTCCTGAAGGCATCGACTCACCGCCTCCAGAAACATGTCCTGCTTGGTGGGAAACAGCCGGAAGAGATAGGGCTGGGAAACTCCAACACGCCTGGCTATCACGGCCGTCGGGGTGCCGTGATAGCCGCCACGGGAGAACTCGGTGATCGCGGCTCTGATGACGCATTCGCGTCTTTCCGCGGCGGTCATTCTCGCCATGCGGCCTCCTTCTCCGGGCCCCGCCGGCCCGGTGCCTCGACCGTCGGCGGCTCAGAACCCGGTGCGCTGCAGCCAGAAGGTGTCGGCGGTGCCGACGCCGCCCATCAGCACGTCGACCTGGCCGCTGACCGCGTAGGCGCCCGACGGGGTGTCCGTGATGGTGGTGGGCGAGGGGAAGGCCCAGGGGTCGGTGCGACCGGTGAGGTAGGCGGTGCGCCAGCCGTCGCGGGAGGCGAGCGAGGTGACGGCGGTGTCGCCGCGCGGCATGCCGAGGTTGGCGCCGAGCTCGTTCTGGACGGCGAGCAGCGTGCCGTCGGCCCGCAGCGTGATGCCGTCCACGCCGATCAGGGACTGCGGGACCTCGACCGGGGTGACCCGCGGCCGGCCGCGCAGGGTGACCTTGAACAGCTGGCCGGTGTCGTAGCGGGTGGTGAGCAGGTAGCCGTCGGGGTGCACGGCGATGCCGTTGAGCCCGATGAACTCGGCGGCGAAGCGCTCGTCGGTCACCAGGTCGCTGACCCGGCCCCGGGTGTCGATCTGCTGGATGGTGGCGGAGACCGAGTCGGTGACGTAGACGGTGCCGGTGCGCTCGTCGTAGGCGAGGTCGTTGGCGAAGGTGTTCTCGCGGCCCTGGCCGGTGTCGATCATCTGGAGCAGCCGGCCGGTCCTGAGGTCGATGATGGCGACGCCCGAGGTGGGCGGCTGCTCGACGCCGGGCAGCATCCGGCGGACCCAGTAGTCGGTGTAGCTGACGACGATCCGGTTCCGGCGGGTGTCGACCTTGACGCCCAGGGTGGAGACGAGGCCGATGCTGGGGGTGAGTTCCTCGACGGTGCCGTCGGGGGTGACCACGGAGACGTTGCCCTGCCGCGTGGAGGTGACCAGGAAGGCCTCGCGGGTCGGGTCCCAGGCCACGCCCTCCGGGTACAGCTCGGGGGAGACCGAGGTGACGGCCTCGGCTATCTCGTCCGCCGGGCAGTGGCGACCGTGGGAGTGCCGGTCGCCGGCGGTCTGTCCGACCGCGGTGGCGGGGACCTGGAGGGCGGTCAGCAGCAGTCCCGCGGCGGACACGGCGAGCGCGGTGCGGTGGACGCGGCGGGATCTGGACGTGGTCATGGCAGAGGCTCCTCTTGGCTTGGTCGTGGTGGCTCGCGCGCCGAACCCCGTATGGCGTGGCGTGGCATGTGCTTGGCAGTGGCGGCGAGCGGTCGGCCCGAGTGACACGCGTCGACTCGGGGGCGGCAAGTGGGGCCACGTCCGGGGGGAGCCGCCGGGCGGCTGCCCCCCGGACGCGCGGGGGCGGGATGGTGGTCTGGTGGGGCTCGCCGGGTCAGCGCGACTCGGTGACCGTGAGCCCCTGCTCGGGCAGCCCGCGTTCGGCCGCCGAGCCCTCGGCCGGCGGCTCGGCCGAGCCGCCGGTGCGACGGATGAACAGGCCGAGGACGGCGCCCAGGCCGACCACGGCGACGCCGAACCACAGGGCGGGTTCGAGGCCCGCCACGAACGCCTCACCGGCGTCCTCGGGGCCGACGATGGGATGTCCGTCGAAGCCGTGGGTGAAGATGGTGGTGAGGACGGCGATGCCGAGCGCGCCGCCGAACTCGCGGACGGTGTTGTTCACGCCGGACGCCTTGTTGTGTTCGGAGTCGCGCACCGAGCCGATCACCGTGGCCGGGTTGGCGGCGAACACCATGCCCATGCCGATGCCGGCCAGGATCATCGGGGCGACCATCGCGCCGTAGGAGAGGTCCGGCTCGGCGACGAGCGCGATCCAGGCGAGCGCCACGGCCTGGAGGCCTGAACCGATCGCCTGCAGGATCCCGCCGCCGAACCGGTCCACCAGCGCGCTCACGATGGGCACGGCCACCATGGGCGCAGCCGTCCAGGGGAGAGTCCGCAGGCCGGCCTCGAGCGGGCCGTACCCCATCGGCCCCTGGAGGAACTGGGCGAGGAAGAAGATGGAGCCGAAGACGCCGAAGTACATGGTGAAGGCGACGGCGTTGCTGAGCATGAAGGCTGGGATCCGGTACATGCGGAGCGGGATCAGCGGCTCGTCGGCGCGCCGTTCCTGCACGATGTAGCCGACCAGCAGCGCCACGGCGAGGACGAGGGCGACGAGGGCGTTGGGCTCGCCCCAGCCGTGGTCGGCCGCCTGCACGATGCCCCAGACGGCGACGACGACGGCGCCGACGACCAGGACCAGGCTGGTGATGTTGAGACTGCGGTCGTCGCCGCGGCTCTCCTTGATGGCCCAGAGCGCCAGCGGGAAGGCGATCAGGCCGACCGGCACGTTGATCCAGAAGATCCAGCTCCAGTCGAGGCCCTCGGTGACCAGGCCGCCGGCCAGCGGGCCGACCGCGATGCCGATGCCGTTGACGGCACCCCAGACGCCGACCGCCATGTTGCGCTGCTCACGGCTGACGGCGGCCACGGCGAGGGTCAGCGAGACCGGCAGGATCAGTCCGGCGCCGGCGCCCTGGAGCACTCGGGCGAAGACCAGCCACCCGACGGAATCGGCCATCGCGCAGATGGCGGAGGCGACCGTGAACGAGCCGATACCCCACAGGAAGACGCGGCGCCGTCCGATGCGGTCGCCGAGCACCGCTCCGGCGAGCAACGCGCCGGAGAACGGCAGCGTGTAGCCGTTGACCACCCACTGGAGCTCGGCCTGGGTGGTGTCGAAGTCCCCGGCGATGGTGGACAGGGCGGTGGTCACGACCAGGTTGTCCAGGGACCCCATGAACATGGGGAGCGAGGCGGCCAGGAGTGCCCACAGCACCCCCGGGCTCTTGCGTGTCATTCCTGTCTCCCGTTTCTTTCTCTGAGCTGGGGTGACTTTTCTGAGCTGGGTGACTTTCCTGCGGAAGCCCTGAGCAAGAGAAACGACGGCGTCTCCTTCACCCGGCGGGAAATCACGGAAACCGCGCACAGGAAGAATCTCAGGACGGCCAAGCGGCTTGCTTTTCGACGCTTGGTGGAACCCCCGCGCGACTCCGTCGAGGCGCAGGCGGGCACGAGCATGCCGGCGTCCGGAGCGACCGCGCCCGCGGACCGGCGCCGCGGGCGGTCGGCCACCCTCAACGATCCACACTCTACACTATCGATACTGCCACTATCACCTGTCGGGACACGAACTCCGGGCCAAGAACACACCAAGAACTCCCGTCACGACGAAGGCCCCTGACGCCCCCACAGGGGTCAGGGGCCTTCGCTCACCGACGGGGCGTCAGGCCGACTCGGCCCGCGCCGTGACCCGCTGCGAGGTGTCCTCCTGGGCGATCCGGCGCAGCGCCGCCATCGCCGCGTCCCCCAGCACGGTGCCGAGCACCACGCCCTCGATCTTGCCGTCGGTGCTGCCCATCTCCCCCACGACCGCCAGCTCGGCGGCCGCCAGTTCGCTGGCCGCCGCCGCGTAGCGGTCGAGCAGCACCAGCATCTCGCCCTGGCCCAGGTCCCGGTAGGTGGTGACGATCTGAACGAGCATCGACCAACCCGGGTTCTTCTCGGCCTTGGCGGGGTTCCAGCCGTGCCGGCGGGCCAGCTCGGACACCTCGCGCTCGGCGAGCAGCCGCTCCTCGGCCGTGCCCCGCTCCGCGGTGGCCCGGCTGACGGCGAGTTGGGCGACGCCCAGCATGTCGTGCACGGTGCCGCCCGGCGTGTCCACCTCGGCCAACACCTCGCGGACGGCCGCGATCGACAGGCCGCCCACCTCGAGCATGGCGCGGATCAGCTTGAGCCGACGGACATGGGACTCGTCGTACCGCACCTGGTTCGGGCTGGTGCGCTCGCCCGCGGGAAGCATGCCTTCCCTGGCGTAGTACTTGATCGTCGGAACCGAAACTCCGGTTCGCTGCGCCAACTCTCCAATACGCATTCCCTCAGCATAAGCCACCCGCCGTTTCCTCCGTAGAGAGCGTTCTCGATCCCGCCCGCGGGAGCGCCGACCAAGGCATGTGAATTCGCCTTTATCGGGCCTGATTCACGGCCGCGAGCGCCAGCTGGCGAGGACGCTCGGCCGGCACCGCGACCGCGGTCGCCAGCAGCCCCCTGGCGACGTTCCACCGCCCGGGGAAACCCGCGGGACCGAGGCCGACCTCCTCGGGCACCGGCACCAGGATCCTGACCGAAAACGAGCTTGTGACCGGTTCGAAGAAGATCTCGGCGTCCTGGAAGCCCAGTTGGCGCCCGGTCAGCGGGAACCACGCCTTGTAGACGCTCTCCTTGGCGCTGAACAGCAACCGGTCCCAGTGGACGCCCGGCGGCAGCCGGCGCAGCGCCGCCGCCTCCGCGGCGGTCGACACCCGCGCCAGGACGCCGGCCGGCAGCGGGCGGTGCGGCACCGCGTCGACGCCGACGGCCAGCGCCTCGCGGGACAGCGCCGCCGCCCGGTACCCGGTGGTGTGGGTGATCGACCCGGTGACGCCGGGCGGCCAGCCGGGGGCGCCGCGCTCCCCCGGCAGGATCGGCGTCGGCGGCAGCCCGAGCCGGCCCATGGCCTGCCTGGCGCAGTGCCTCGCGGTGGTGAACGCGCGGCGCCGCCGGCCGGCGGCCCGCCCGATGACGGCCTCCTCCTCGGGGAGGAGCGCCGCCTCTGGCGGGTCGCCGAACGCCTCGGCGACCTCGACCCAGGGCGGCAGGATCGCTCCGAGCGGCATCGCGGTGACCTCCGGTCTAGATGGGCGTGGTGCCGTGCTTGCGCTCGGGCAGCTGCGCCTTCTTGGCGCGCAGCATGGCGAGCGACCTGATCAGCACGGCGCGGGTCTCGGCCGGGTCGATGACGTCGTCCACGAGGCCGCGCTCGGCCGCGTAGTACGGGTGCATCAACTCGGACCTGTACTCCTTGACCACCCGCGCCCTGGTGGCCTCCGGGTCGTCGGCGGCCGCGATCTCCCGGCGGAAGATCACGTTGGCCGCGCCCTCCGCGCCCATAACGGCGACCTCGTTGATCGGCCAGGCGAAGGCCAGGTCGGTGCCGATGGAGCGGGAGTCCATCACGATGTACGCGCCGCCGTACGCCTTCCGCAGGATCACCGAGATCCGCGGCACGGTGGCGTTGCAGTAGGCGTAGAGCAGCTTGGCGCCGTGCCTGATGATGCCGTTCTGCTCCTGGTCCTTGCCCGGCAGGAAGCCGGGCACGTCGACCAGGGTGATCAGCGGGATGTTGAACGCGTCGCAGAACTCGATGAAGTTGGCGGCCTTCTCGCTGGCGCGGCTGTCGAGGACCCCGGCGAACGAGTTGGGCTGGTTGGCGACCACCCCGACCGTCTGCCCGGCGAGCCTGGCGAAGCCGCACAGGATGTTGCCGGCCCACTGGGAGTGCACCTCGAAGAAGTCGCCGTGGTCCGCGATCTCCTCGATGACGGCGTGCATGTCGTAGGAGCGGCGCGGGTCGGCAGGCACCAGTTCGAGCAGCTTCTCGCCGCGCCGGTCGGGTGGGTCGTCGCTCGGCACCACCGGCGGCTTCTCCCGGTTGTTGGCCGGCAGCAGCGACAGCAGGTACCGCACCTCCTCAAGGCACTCGGTCTCGCTGTCGTGCACGAAGGAGGCCACCCCTGACATCCGGGCGTGGGTGGCGGCGCCGCCGAGCTCCTCGTGCGACACCGACTCGCCGGTCACCGCCTTCACCACGTCGGGCCCGGTGATGTACATCTGCGACATGCCGCGGACCATGAACACGAAGTCCGTGAGCGCGGGCGAGTAGGCGGCGCCGCCCGCGCAGGGGCCCAGGATCACGCTGATCTGCGGGATGACCCCTGAGGCGGCGACGTTGCGCCGGAAGATGCCGCCGTAGCCGGCCAGCGCCATGACGCCCTCCTGGATGCGCGCCCCGGCTCCGTCGCTGAGGCTGACCAGGGGGGCACCCGCGGTCTCGGCCATGTCCATGATCTTGTGGATCTTCTCCGCGTGCGACTCGCCGAGCGAGCCGCCGAAGATCCGGAAGTCATGGGCGTAGGCGAAGACCGTTCGGCCGTGCACCTGGCCCCAGCCGGTCACCACGCCGTCGGTGTAGGGGCGTTGCCGCTCCAGGCCGAAGCCGGTGGACCGGTGCCGGCGCAGCGGCTCGATCTCGGTGAAGGTGCCCTCGTCGAAGAGCAGCGCGAGCCGCTCGTCGACGGTGAGCTTGCCCTTGGCGCGTTGGTTGTCGGTGGCCCGCTGGCTGATCCCCTTGCCTTCCTCCCCCTTGATGTGGCGGAGTTCGGCTACTCGATCCCGCACGTCGGGCACCTCGGGCGTGGACAGTGCGGCGACATCTCCGGTCAACGTGCGCCCCTAGGCGTTGGTCGGGACACTGGTCCTGAGGTTCGACAGGTACGGGTACCAGACGTGGCCCGGGTCGTTCTCGACCTCCTTGATGGACTCACGCATGGCGACCAGCGCCTTGGGGCTCTCCTCGTACATGTCGCCCTGGAGCAGCTGGAGCACGTCGATCCGGAACTTGGGGTCCTGGACGAACTCGGCGAAGAGGATGTTGAGCCGGTAGTAGATCTGGATGAACTCGTACCAGTTGCGGGTGCCCATCGACTGCATGCGCTCGTACTCGGCGAACTGCGACCGGTCGAACTTGCCGTCCTTGGCGGCCGCGATGATGTCGCGGGTGGCCAGCCTGGCGGTGTTCATCGCGATGCTGACGCCGCTGGAGAAGATCGGGTCGACGAACCTGGCGGCGTCGCCGATCAGCACGTAGCGGTCACCGGCGACCTGCTCCATGGAGTAGCTGTAGTCGCCCTCGGCGCGGAACGGCCGCACCCGCTCGCACTTCTTCAGCTCCTCGGTCAGGTCGCGCCGGGTGCCGACGAACTTCCAGAAGAACTTCTCGCGGTCCGCGTTGAGCTCGGCGAACTGCTTCTTCTGGGTCACCACGCCGATGCTGGTGATGGTGTCGGTGATCGGGATCTGCCAGACCCAGGTGTCGTTCATCGGCAGGAAGTGGATCTGGATGTGGTCGACTTCCTTCGGGTCCTGGCAGAGCGCGCCCCGGTCGAGCCCGTCGAACCAGGTGTGGACGGCGTACTGGTCGAAGTGCGGGTCGCCGATCTTGATCTTCTGCTGCCGGCCGATCAGGGTCTGCCGCCCGGAGGCGTCGACCACCATCTTCGCGGTGAAGTCGGTCGACTTGGGGCCGATCCTGACGGTCACCGTGACCTGCTCGGGGTCGTCGAAGTCGACCTTGGAGACCCGGACGCCCTGGAAGACCTTCGCGCCCAGCTCCTCGGCGTGCTTCAGCAGGATCAGGTCGAACTTGCCGCGGTCGACGTGGTACGTGTAGTCACGGTCCACGCCCTCCTGGACCCGCTCGTTGAACCTGACCTCGGCGTGCCCGTCGACGGCGAAGTCCATCGAGAGCGAGGGCTGGTTCATCACGGCGTGCTTGCTCGGCGTGGTCCAGGTGGCGCCGTACTTCTTGGGGAAGTCGGCCTCCTCGATCTTCGGCATCACCCCGGTCTCGAGCAGCACCCGGGTGGTGGCCGGCACCAGGGACTCGCCGACGTGCGGCCGCGGGAACATCTCGCTCTCGAAGACGGCGACGGAGAGACCGTCCTTGGCCAGATAGGAGGCGGCGGAGGAACCCGCCGGACCGCCGCCGACGATGATCACGTCAAAGTCAGTCTTCATGACCCACCTGTTCTCGTTGGGTTATCGGATGTGGCGCGTGAGGGGTGGCGAGGGGTGACACTGGCTGAGCGGTCTCGTGGATGTGCGGTGCGGTAGCGCCCCGTAAGGGGCGCGGGGAAGTGACGCCGGCGGCTCCGCCGCGTGGGCGCGACCAGCCACCCACCGCCTGCGGGGTGGCCGCCCACGTTCCCAGCGGAGCGCTTACGTGGGGCGGCGGAGCAGGAAGCAGCCGATGCTGCCGTCGGCGCCGAGCGAGGTGACGAGGACGTGTCGCTCCGCCGGGTGCGAGCCGTCCGACCAGCGGGCGAGCACGGCGGCGGCCTGCATGGCGCCACTCGCGCTGTAGCAGTCGCCCAGCGCGTCGGAGACCCGCAGCGTCGTCGGCAGTTCGCCGAGCGCGAGCCGCAGCCCGTACTCCTCGACGGCGCGGGCGCCGTGCTGGCCGGCGGCGCCCAGCGAGACGAGGTCCACGTCGCCCGCCGTGAGGCCGCTGCGCTCCAGGAGCCGGGTCACGCTCTGGGCGAGGCCGCGGGCCGGGGTGACCCGGCGGTCGCGCGGGTCGAAGTAGCCGACCTCGGCGCCGAGCAGTTCGGCCAGCACCTTGCGGTCGCCCACCTGGGCCGGGTCCTCGGCGACCAGCATCGCGCAGCCCTCGCCGAGCACGGCGTCCTGGGTGAGCGAGCCGGACTTGTGCCAGCCCCAGGCCACCTGCGGGCTCAGCTCCTCGACGCCGCCGACGAACACCCGGCCGGCGTGGCCGAAGCGGATCGCGTTGCGCGCGTAGCGCAGCGCGGAGACGCTGGAGGCGTGGCCGTTCGCCAGGGTGGAGTTGACGCCCTGGAACGCGTTCCAGACGGCGATCTGCCCGGCGCAGGAGTTCATCACGGAGTTGGGGAACCTGGACGGCACGTAGCCGACCTCGGGGTTGAAGATCGAGTCGGCGAGCTCGTAGACGCTGCGCACGCTGCCCGTGGTGGTCCCGAGGGCCACCCCGGTCCTGGCGCGCAACGCCTCGTCGTCGTCGCCGCCCACGCTGTCGAGGGCGAGCCGGGTGGCGATCAGGCCGAAGCCGATCATCCGGTCGAGCCGGCGGGTGCCCTTGCGGCCGACGTAGTCCGCGAGCCGGATGTCGGGCACGATGCGCACCGCGAGCGGCGGGAGGACCTCGGCGTCCTCGGCGGGCGGCGTCTCGTTGGGCTTCGTCTCGCCGTCGAGCAGCGCCCGCAGGGCGGCCAGGCCGGCGCCCGCCGGGGAGACCACGCCGCATCCGGTGATGGCGACCGGGTCCAGGACCGAGGTGGTCACTTGACCCTCCCGAAGATGGTGATGGCGTTGTTGCCGCCGAAGGCGAACCCGTGGTTCTCGACGATGTTCAGGTTGGCCGGCTTGGCCACGCCCGGCACGAAGTCGATGCCGGGGCCCAGCTCGGGGTCGGTCTCGTTCAGCGTGGCGGTGGGGGGCAGGAAGCCCTCCTCCAGCGCCTTGCAGCAGATCACCGAGCCGAGGCCGCTGGCGGCCCCCATGGTGTGGCCGAGCATCGACTTGATGGAGCTGATCGGCGGCACGTCGTCGCCGAACACCGCCCGGGCCGCGGCGACTTCGGCGGCGTCGCTGGCCGGGGTGCCGGTGCCGTGGGCGCAGATGTAGTCGATCTCCTGCGCCTTGACGCCCGCCGAGGTGTGCGCCGACTGCATGCAGGCGGTGATGGTCGCGACGTCGGGCTGGGTCATGTGCTTGGCGTCGCAGTTGACGCCGTAGCCGAGCACCTCGGCGTAGATCCGGGCGCCGCGCGCGACGGCGTGCTCGAGCGGTTCGAGGAAGATGCAGACCCCGCCCTCCGCCGTGACGATGCCGGAGCGGTTGCTGTCGAAGGGCCGCAGGATCTCGGAGATGATGCCGATCAGCGAGAACCCCAGGTGGGTGTAGCGGCTGACCGAGTCGGCGCCGCCGGCCAGGAAGAAGTCGGCCTCCCCGGTGCGGACCAGGTCGTAGCCGTAGCCCAGGGTGTAGTTGCTCGCCGAGCAGGCGGTGCCGAAGGTGACGGCCTCGCCGGTGAGGCCGAGCTCGCTGTTGACGGCGCCGGCCAGCCGGTTGGCGGGCGCGCTGCCCACCGGGCCCGGGCCGAACTCCTCGCCGCCGGTCCGCGACCACTGCTCGGCGATGCCGTACATCACCCGGGGCTCGCCGCTCGCGGTGCCCATCGCCGAGCCGGCGTTGGAGGCGCGGAGCAGGTCGGGGTCGATGTGCGCGTCGCGGACGGCGAGCCGGGCGGCCGAAGCCGCGAACTGGCCGCTGCGGCCCCAGTTCTCGGGGTCGATGCGCTCCAGGATCGCGCTCGGGTCGAAGTCCTTGACCTCGCCGGCGTTGCGCTTCTCGTAGCCGCTGGCGTCGAAGCTGGTGATGGGCGATATCCCGCTGCGGCCGGCCTTGATGGACTCGGTGAAGGGCTCGACCCCGATGCCGATGCTGCTGACGACGCCGAGCCCCGTGACCACCACGCGCCGGGAGTTCGGCTCAGACATCGCTGCCTGCGCCGCTGTTCTCGGAGACCAGCTTGAGAACCATGTCCAGGTTGACCATCTCGCCGACGCGGTCGGACGGAATGACGACGCTCAGTTCGTGCTCGAAGCGCGCCACGATCGCCAGCAGCGAAAGGGAATCCGCCTCGTATTCCTCTTCGAAGTTGGCGTTCTCGGTGAGTTCTTCCGGCTCGATCTCAAGCTCTTCGGCGACGATCGAGCGGACGGCGGTGTGAAGCTGCGACACGCCCTGGGCGGCATCCTGGGTCACCGGATACTCCTCGGTCTCGGGGTTTGATGGAGCCGGTTCGAGTTAAGCGAGAAGGCGTGGCGGCACGCAACCGATGCCCCCTTAAGTTCCGGCCGTCTTCATCGAAAGTAGTAGTGGGGGGAGGGGGGGTGCGTTACCTGCGTCACACCGCCGGTGGAATTCCCTGGAAACTGACGAGAAGTGTATGCGCGTTTGACGCTGCTTTGATGTGTGGCCGGTACCAATTACCGCAGTGACGTGCCGCCTTATCTGCGAGGAGACCAGCATGGCTCGCGCCGCGGTTATCGATGCCATCGGCCACTACCTCCCGGAGGGCCGGGAGACCAACGACGAGTTGGCGCTGCGGATGGACACCAGCGACGAGTGGATCAGGACCAGGACCGGGATCACGGCCCGGGCCAGGGCGGGCGACGACGAGCCCACCTCCCGGCTCGGGGCACGGGCCGGCCGGGCCGCGCTCGCCGGGGCCACGGTCGGGGACGTCGACCTGGTGATCGTCGCCACCACCACGCCGGACATGAAGTGCCCGGCGACGGCCCCCGTGGTGGCCAGCGAGCTGGGCCTGGCCGGCGCCGGCTCGTTCGACATGAACTCGGCCTGCACCGGGTTCCTCGCCGGCCTCGGCGTGGCGTCCGGCCTGATCAGCAGGGGTGACGCCAGGTCCGTACTGCTGGTCGGGGCCGAGAAGTACTCCTCGATCATCTACCCGAACGACCGCGGCACCGCGCCGATCTTCGGGGACGGTGCCGCGGCCGTGGTGCTGCGCGCCGGTGACTCCGAGGAGCTCGGCGCCGTGGGGCGGGTGCACCTCGGCTCGGACGGCAACCTGTGGGCCCTGGCCCACGTGCGGTCCGGCGGCAGCGCCTTCCCGCGGGCCGCGGACGAGGACCCACACGACCCGTACCTCCGGATGGACGGGCGGGCCACCTACCGGCACGCGGTCGCCCGGATGACGGAGACCTGCCAGCAGGCGCTCGCCGACCGGTCGATGTCGGTCGACGACGTCGACCTGCTGGTGGCGCACCAGGCGAACGTGCGCATTCTCAACGAGGTCGCCAGGGAGCTCGGGCTGGCGTCCGAGAAGTCCCTGGTGGATCTCACCGATATCGGCAACACCGCGGCCGCCTCCATTCCGATGGCGCTGAGCCGGGCACACGCCAACGGCGTGTTGGCCGGCAAGGAAAGGATGCTGCTGACCGCGTTCGGCGCGGGTGCGAGCTGGGGGGCGACCGTTCTCCAGTGGCCGGCCGGCCTTTCTCAGGAAAATTCTCGTAATTCGGGAGACGATAACTGATGACCATCAGCTCGGGTGAGATCGTCGCGGATCTCCACGAACTTTCTGACCAGCTCGACCTCGATCTCGAGGAGGTGGAGGTAAGCGGCGCCTCGTCGCTGGAGAACGACCTGGGGATGGATTCCCTGAACCTGATGGATTTCCTGGTCTTTCTGGAGAAGAAGTACCGGGTGAAGATATCGGACGAGCACCTGAACGACGTGGAGACCATCAGCGACATCGTCCACGTGCTCAACGAGATCAGCCCGGCCGCGGCGGGCCCGACCGGCGACGCGGCCGCGTGAGCGGGCCGCGCGGGGCGGGTCCAGGCACCGAGGTGGCCGGCTTCGTCGACGACTTCCGGGCGTTCGTGGCCGGGACGCTCGCGGACGCGCCGGCGCCTGGCCCCGAGACGGTGTACGACGACGAGCACCCGCTCTGGGAGAAGTTCCGCGCCGCCGGCCTGGCCAACTGGTGGCTGCCGGCGCGGCACGGCGGGCCCGGCGTCCCGCTGCGGGTCTCCGTCGACCTGATCGCCGAACTGTCCTACCACGACCCGGGGTTCGCGTTCACCGCGATGCTGCCGATCCTGGGCTCCCGGATGCTGGAGTTCTACGGCACCGCCGAGGTGGCGGACCGGTACCTCGGCGAGATGGCCAAGGGCGGCACGTTCTGCGCGGCGCTCGGCAGCGAGGCGGCGGCCGGCAGCGAACTCGCCCTGACCGCCACCACCTTCCGGCGGGAGGGCGACCGGCTGGTGGTCGACGGCGAGAAGGCTTTCTCGACCAACCTGGCCTTCGGCCGGTTCTGTCTGGCGCTGGCCAGGAACGCCGAGGACCACCGCGACTTCTCCGTGGTCCTGGTGCCGGCGGGCACCCCGGGGTTCGAGCCCGGGCCGCGCTGGCTGATGTCCGGGCTGCACGGCACGGGCACCTACCCGGCGACCTTCACGAACTGCGTGGTGCCGGCGGCCAACGAGCTGTCGGGCAACGGACTTCGGGTTCTGGAGGTCGGTCTCAACGGCAGCCGGATCCTGATGGCCGCCATCGCGATCGGCATCGCCCGCCGGGCCCGCGACCTCTCCATGGAGTACGCGGGAAGCAAGCGCCTCGGTGGCAAGCCGCTCAGCCAGAACGCGGTCTTCGCGGCCCGGATGGGCCAGTTGGAGATGGAGTTGGAGAGCCTGAAGTCGGTGTGCTGGCGGGCCGCGGACGAGTACGACGCGCTCTACGCCCGCGAGGACGCGGCCGCCGCCTTCCACGGTCAGGGCGTGCTGAAGTCCGCCGTGATGGCCAAGATGCACTGCGGCCAGACGGGTTGGCGCATCGTCAGCGCCGTGTCCGAGGGCTTCGGCGGCCTCGGCTACACGGAGGCGCACCCGGTGCAGCGGCTGCTGCGCGACATGCGGCACATCTCCCTCGTCGAGGGTGGGGACGACGTGCTGCGGGAGCTGACCTACGGCCGCTACGTCCGACACGCCTCGCGGCGCGGGTGAGGGGGCGGAGATGACCGAGTTGCTCGCCGCCGCGCCCGTACCGCCGCTGTCGGCGCACCCGCTGCTGACGTTCCTGCTCCAGGCCGGGCTGCTGCTCGGCGCCGCCCTGCTGCTCGGCGGTCTCGCCAGGCGGCTCGGCATGCCGGCCATCGCCGGCGAGCTCACCGTCGGCATCATCCTCGGTCCCTCGCTGCTGAGCGGACTCTTCCCCGAGATGGGCGACTGGCTCTCCGTCGACCAGGTGCATCTGCTGGACGCGGTGGGGCAGTTCGGGGTGCTGATGCTGGTCGCCATCACCGGCATGCACCTCGACAGCTCGCTGCTGCGGCGCCACGGCAGGACCGCGGCCACCGTCAGCGCGGCCGGCCTGCTGCTGCCGCTCACGCTCGGCATCGGCGCCGGCGTCCTGCTGGCCGACCGGCTGCGCGAGCCGGGCTCCGAGGCCTCCGTGTTCGCGCTCTTCCTCGGCGTCGCGATGTGTGTGAGCGCGATCCCGGTGATCGCCAAGACGCTGATCGACATGAACCTCATGCACCGGAAGATCGGTCAGCTGATCATGGTGAGCGGCACCATCGACGACGCCTTCGGCTGGCTGATGCTGTCGGTGGTCTCGGCGATGGCCACCACCGGGCTGAGCGGCGGCAACGTGGCGGAGGCCGTCCTCACGCCGCTCGCGGTGTTCCTCGCCGCGCCGCTGGTGGGTCGGTTCCTGGTCCGCCCCGTGATGGCCAGGGCCCACCGCTCGGGCTACGAGGCGGCCCCGGTGGGCACCGCGGTGGTCCTGGTGCTCTTCGCGGCCGCCGGCACCCACGCGCTGGGTCTCGAGGCCATCCTCGGCGCCTTCCTGGTGGGCTGGCTGATCGGCGCGGCGCCCGGTGGCCGCCCCGGTTGGTCGCTGCCGCTGGAGTCCATGACGCTCTACGTCTTCGCCCCGCTCTTCTTCGCGACGGCGGGGCTGCGGATGGACCTGACCGCGCTGGCCGATCCCGAGATCCTGGCGATCGCGCTCGGCATCGTCGCGCTGGCGATCCTCGGCAAGTTCCTCGGCGCGGCCGTCGGCGGGCTGTCCAGCGGGCTCACCCGCTGGGAGTCCCTGGCGCTCGGCGCCGGCATGAACGCCCGCGGGGTGGTGGAGGTGATCATCGCCATGGTCGGGATGCGGCTCGGCATCCTCTCCGTGGAGGCCTACACCATCATCGTGCTGGTGGCCGTGGTCACCTCGCTGATGGCGCCGCCGCTGCTGCGGTTCGCCATGCGGCACACCGTCGAGGACTCGCCAGAGGACCTGGCCCGCTCCCGCCCGATCGGGCAGCTGCCCGACCCCGTGGGGGCGCCCGCCGAGGCGCGCGGGGGTGGCTGAGCCCGCCCCCTGAGCCCGGAGAGCCGGGAGAGCGGGAAGAGCCGGGAGAGCCGGAGAAGTAACTGTGAGCCCAACTGCCGATAGTGCAACTATCGTTAGTTGAGGTACCGTCAGGTCCCTTCCATTCCACGGGAGTTCGCATGTCCGAGATGTCGTCCTCGCTGGGCAGACGCGCCCTGCTGGTGGGCGCGGCCGCGCTGGGCGTCGGCGGGGCGAGTGCCTCGCTGGCCCGGCCCGCCGCAGCCGCCGGCCGCCCGACCACCGGCCGCCCGACCACGGGCCGGGC
>NZ_BAAGPR010000033.1:0-68173 GCF_054783955.1 Streptomyces mayteni
TGGCTCCACACCTACAATCACCACCGCGGACACACCGCACTCGCAGGCCAACCACCCGCCAGCCGCGTCCCCAACCTCACAGGGCAATACACCTAGGTGGCAGGCGGGAATGCCGGACGGCAGGATGGGCGTTCGTCGGAGCACAAGGATCCGGGAGGTTGGCATGTACGGCGATGAGGCGACGGTGGAGCGGTTGCTCACCGGGCTCGGGGACACCTGGGCGGTCGTGGGGCTGTCGAACAACGAGCGGCGGCCGGCGTTCGGCGTCGCGCGGGTGCTCCAGCGGTTCGGGAAGCGGATCGTGCCCGTGCACCCGAAGGCCGAGACCGTGCACGGCGAGACCGGCTACGCGCGCCTCGCCGACATCCCGTTCCCGGTCGACGTGGTGGACGTCTTCGTGAACAGCGAGCTGGCCGGCGCGGTGGCCGACGAGGCGGTGGGGATCGGGGCCAAGGGGGTGTGGTTCCAACTCGACGTGGTCGACGAGGCCGCCTACGAGCGCACCAGTGCGGCCGGCCTCGAGATGGTGATGGACCGCTGCCCGGCGATCGAGCTGCGGAACCCGAGGTACCAGGGGTGAGCGAAACTCCGTTGTGGGGCCGGAGCGCCGGGGGTTAGGGTCCTCGGGTGACTGCCGGGTCGGCCATGGGCCATGAGCGAGTGGGGCACCCGGCCACGGCGTGACCCCGGGGTGGGCACGAGGCCCGCCGTTCTCCGTCGAGTGTCAGTCAGCGGGCGGATCGCGTCGCGCGCCGCCGCCATCGACCACCTCGTCGGCCACCCACAACGGAGAACGAAACCCAGCATGCCCACGGACTTCAACCAGCGCGTCATCGAGGAGTTCCGCGCCAACGGCGGACGCGTCGGCGGCCCCTTCGAGGGTGCCCGCCTCCTCCTGCTCACCACCACCGGGGCCCGCTCCGGCGCCCGGCACACCACGCCGCTCGGCTATCTGCCGGACGGCGGGGAGCGGATCCTGGTGATCGCCTCGGCCGCCGGGGCGCCCCGCCATCCCGGCTGGTACCACAACCTGCTCGCCGACCCGCTCGTCACCGTCGAGGACGGGGTGTTCACCTACCAGGCCGAGGCCACCGTGCTGGCCGGCGCCGAGCGCGACCTGGTCTTCGCCCGCGCGGTGGAGGCCGATCCCGGGTGGGCCGAGTACCAGGCCGGGACCAGCCGGGTGCTGCCCGTCGTCGCCCTGCGTCCGACGGGCGCCGCGACCCCGGGCGGCGGTTCGGTCGGCGAGGGCCTGCGCCTGGTCCACGACGCGTTCCGCCGCGAACTCGCCCTGATCCGCCGGGAGATCGCCGAGTCCGAGGCGGCGGGGGTCGGTACCGGCGCCGGCCTCGGCGCGCAACTGCGCGTCAACTGCCTGACGTTCTGCCAGGGGCTCCGCGTCCACCACTCCGCCGAGGACCGCGGGATGTTCCCGCACTTCGAGCGGGTGCGCCCCGATCTCGCGCCGGCGCTGGCCCGGCTGCGGGCCGAACACCAGCGGATCGCGGCGCTGGTCGACGAGTTGCGGCGGGTGGTCTCGGCCGAACGTCCTGAGCCCGGACGCGCGCTGGCCGAGGTGGACCGGCTGGTCGCCGAGCTGGAGGCGCATCTCGCCTTCGAGGAGGCGGAGTTGATACCGCTGCTCGACGGGTGAGGTGATCGGCACGCCCGGGTCGGGCGTCGCGAGGCGACGCCCGACCCGGTGCCGGTGCCGGTGCCGGTGCCGGTGCCGGTGCCGGTGCCGGTCAGGACTCTTCGAGGACGGAGAGGAAGTTGCCCGCCGGATCGCGGAACCAGGCGATGGGCGGGCCGCCCTGGCCCCGGTGGATGCCCTTGGCGTCCGCGCCCTCGTACCGCTCGAAGGTGATCCCGCGCTCGGCGAGCTGGTCGACGGCCGCCTCGAGGTCGTCGACCGGGAAGTTGAGCAGGGTGCAGGAGGCCGGGGTGTGCTGGGGCTTCGGGTAGGCGAGGACGTCCCGGCCGCCGGCGATGTGGAGGACGAGCATGCCGTTCTCCTCCGAGACGTCGAGCCCCAGGGTGTCCCCGTAGAAGCTCCTGGCCCGGCCGATGTCGTCCACCGAGAACCCGCTGAACGCCTTGGTGTTCCTGAACATGCTGTCCCTCCCGGGAGGTCGCGCCGACGATGGTGTCGGAATTCGGAATGGGGACCGGCCGCGGGCCCGGATGTCATCGGTCCTGGGGCCGATCGGGCGGCGGGGGTCCACCGGACGGCCCCGCCGTTGCGCCTTGGGCCGAAGGACAGATGCTGATAATCCTTCTCGAATGACGCAGACCACCCGGGAGTCGCGCAACCGCTACGTGGATCTGGTGCGGATCACCGCGGTGTGCTTCGTGTGCGTCGGCCACTGGCTGGTGACCGACATCAGCTACCGCGGCGGGCGTCTGCACGGCGTCGACGCCCTCGACCAGGTGCCCTGGACGCACTGGCTGACCCTGATCTTCCAGGTGATGCCGCCGATCTTCCTGGCCGGCGGCTACGCCAACGCCGTCTCCTGGTCGGCCCACCGGCGGCGGGACGCCTGCGGCGGCTGGCTCGGCGAGCGGGCCCGCGGTCTCCTGGTGCCGACGGCGGTCTACGTGGCGGCGGCCACGGTGGCCGTGTCGGTCTGCCTCGTCGTCGGCGTCGACTCGCGGGTGCTCTCCGACCTGGGCTGGGCGATGGCGCTGCACCTGTGGTTCCTGCCGCTCTACCTGCTGCTGTTGGCGTTGACGCCACCGCTGCACGCGCTGCACCGGCGTCTGGGGCTCTGGCTGGTCGCGCTCTTCGTGGGGGTCGCGGCGGTGGTGAACGTGCTGGTGCTCGTCCCAGGACTGCCGATCGTGGGGTGGCTCAACTACCTGCTGGTGTGGGGTGGGATGTATCTGCTGGGCTTCGCCTGGCACGACGGGGAGCTGGGCGGGATCCGCCCGTGGCTGATGGTGGTGGGCGGGGCGGTGGCCTGGGTGCTGCTGGTGACGCTCGGCCCCTTCCCGGTGTCGCTGATCGGGGTGCCGGGGGCGCGGATCGAGAACGCCTCGCCGCCCTCGATGGCGCTGTACGCGCACGCGATCACGGTGATCGGGCTGCTGGTGGCGGCCGAGGGCCCGGTGAACCGGTGGCTGCGCGACCCGCGCCGCTGGCGCCGGGTGTCGGGCGCCAACAAGGCCGCGATGTTGCTCTACCTCTGGCACATGGCGCCGGCGATGGCGGCGGCCGCCGTGATCTATCCGCTCGGCCTGTTCCCCGAGGAGTCGGCGGGCTCGGGCGCCTGGTGGCTGCTGCGCGCCGCCTGGGTGGGGGTGCTGTGGGTGCTGCTCGTGCCGCTGGTGCTGGCGGTGGGGCTGCTGCCGCGGCCGCCGTCCCGGGCGGCGCGCGGCGCCTGGACGACCGGTCCCTGGCTGCTGCTCGTGGTGGGGCTGGGCGCGGCCGGTTTCGCGCTGGCCAGGATCGCGGTGCGGGGCTTCGCGCCTTCCGGCTGGCTGCCCTGGCCGATCCTGCTCTGCTTCCTGGCCGGCCTGCTGCTGGTGGTGGCCGCCTGCGGCCGGCGGCGGGACGTCGGCACCGCCGCCGCCCGGGGGTAGTCAGCCCTCGTTCGGGGCGGTGGCGCGGATCTGCGCGGCCGTCTCGCCCGCGGCGGCCAACCGGTCGGTGGCCAGCCGGAGTTGCTTGCCGGCGACCGCGGTGTCGACCTCGGGCACGCTGACCGAGATCAGGAAGGCCAGGGTGGCCTCCAGGGCCTGCGCGGTCTCGCCGGCCAGCCGCCAGATCTCGCCGACCCCGCCCTCGCCCACCGCCTCGCGCATCGCGGTGCCCAGCGGGGTGACGCCGTGGGCGAGCCGGATGGCCCGGTAGTGGGACATGATCAGCCGCTCCAGGACCACCTGGCCGCCGTCGGGCCCCGCGAGGTCGGGGAGCGCGGGCAGCGCGATCCGGCCGTCGACGGTCTCCTCGTTCCGCACCCGCACCTCCGTCGCCTCGAGCAGCAGGCGGGCCAGGTCGGGGGGCGAGGCGAGGCCGGCGTCGACGGGGAAGCCGAGTGCGGTCAGGGCGGCCGAGTAACGCTCGGCGTCCGTAGGCGAGTTCGCGGGGTCAGCTGGGGTCATCCGACATGCGTATCACGGTTCGCGGCCCGAGGGTTCGCCGGGCCAGGCCCGGCGAACCCCCGCTTGCTCATGGGGTGTCGGCTACTCGACCTCGGTCCAGGTGAAGGCGACCTCGTCGCCCGCGTCCAGCACGTACTGGCAGCCGCCGACCAGGGTGGCGACGCCGTTGACGGAGATCTCGTAGAAGTGGTCGGCGTCCTGGGTGAAGCCGTCGACGGAGGTGACCAGGTAGTCCTCGAAGGAGGCGTACCAGACGCCGTCCCAGTCGAAGCCGTTCGCGTCGGCGGCGTCGTCCAGGGCCGCGGTCGGGGTGGCGCCGGGCGCCGGGTTGGCGCCGAGGTTGGTGCCGTCGCAGAGGCGGGCCCCGCCGGTGAGCGGAGTGACGGTGTGACCCGTGGTGGTCACGTCGCCGTCGAAGATGACGCCGGCCGGCCCGGTGAGGGTGAGGCTCACGGTGACCGGGGCGGCCGCCGCCCGGCCGTCGGCGGCCGCGGTGGCGGACGGGGCGACGGCGAGCGCGGTGGCCAGTCCCGCGGTGGCGGCGAGGGCGAGGACGCGTCTGCGGCGGGTGGTGGTCGGGGCGATGGACATGCGTGACCCTCCTGGCTGGGGTTCCGTGGGTGACGGGTGGACCTGGATGGTGGTCGGCTCAGGTCGTGGTGCGGCGGCGGCGCGCGATCAGGTAGGCGGCGCAGCCGGTGAGCAGCAGTACGGCGGTGGCGGCCAGCATCGGCCGGGTGCCCGAGGAGCCGGTGGAGGCGAGGTTGCCGTCCGGCCCGAGGCCGCCGGAGCCGGTGGCCGTGGTGCTCGTGGTGCCGGTGGAGGTCGGGCCGCCGGTGGTGCCCGTGGACGTGGTGGCGCCGTCCGTCGTGGTGCCGTCCGCGGTGCCGCCGTCACTGGTGGCGCCGTCGGTGGCGCCCGAGGTGCCCGCGGTGTTCGCGCCGTCGGCCGAGGCGCCGTCGCTGGCGTCGCCGCTCGCCGCGCCGTCCGAGGTCACGCCCGCGTCCGCGCCGTCGGTGTCGGAACCGTCCACGTCGGAACCGTCGGCGTCAGAACCGTCGGTGTCGGAACCGTCCACCGCGCCGCCCGGCTGGCCGGTTGTCGCGTCGGGCCCACCGTCGTCCGGGGCGCAGTCGATGGGGCGGGGCTCGGGCGTCGCCGCGCCGGTGCCGTCGATGTCGCCGAGCGGCAGGCCGGCCAGCGCGGGTATCGCCTGGGCCGTGGCGCGCAGCGCCAGGCCGTTGGCGACGGGCTCCAGGTAGCCGACGGCGCCGCGGTCGGCGGCCGCGCCGGCGCAGCCGACCTGACGGGTGCGCAGCCAGTCGACGCCGCGGTCGGCCGCCGCGTCGCGGTCGCCGGCGTACAGGGCCTGGACGGCCAGGGCCGTGGAGTTGGAGTTGGGGGCGCTGGTGGTGTCGTAGGCGAAGCCGCCGTCCTCGCGCTGCCGGCTCTCCAGCCAGTCAAGGGCGGGTTCCGCGTCGGCGGTGCGGCCCACGGCCAGCAGCGCCTGCACGGCCATGCCGGTGCTGTCGGTGTCCGAGGTGCAGCGGTCGGGGTTGCGGCGCAGCGAGAGCGGGTAGCCGCCGTCGGCGCAGCGGGTGGAGGCGAGGAACTCGACCGCGGCGTCCGGCACGTCGTCGGTGCGTTCCAGGGCCAGCACGGCGAGGGACTGGGTGAACTGGTTCGACATGTCGCCGGCCGCGCCCGCGTCGGTGAAGCGGCCGGTGTCCTGGAGGCGGCCGAGCAGCGCGCCGGTCAGGTCCTGGCCGCCGAAGTCGCCGGGGTCGCGGCCCTCGATGGCCGCGACCAGCGCGAGCTTGGCGGCGCCGCCGGCGAAGACGGTGCCCTCGGTGCCCCGGGTGACGTAGTCGGCGGCGTTGTCGGCCAGCCAGTCGGTGGCCAGCTCCGCGGTGTCGCCCGCGGTGCCGGTCGCGGCCAGGCCCATGACGATGTCGGCGGTCAGGCCCTGGTCGCCGCTGGCGTGGGTGCCCTCGGTGAGCCTGCCGACGGTCCAGGTCGCCGCGGCGGCGGCCGGGTCGCGCAGCTCGGGGGGCGCGTCGGCGGCCGCGCCGCCGGTGGGCAGCGTCAGGGCGGCCGCCAGGAGCGCGCCGGCCAGCGCGACCCTGGTCGCCTGTCTCCTCGCCATCGGGCTTGTCTGGCTCATCGGGTGAATGCTCCTTCTTGCTGTTCTCGGTGCGGTCCTGAGGCGGACGCGGCTGCGGGTCGGAAGGTGACGGGGGCGTCGAACGCGGCCCGGCGGGCGGCGCGGCGCAGGGTGGTGAGCACGGCGGGGCCGAGCACGGTGACGGCCACGAGGTTGGTGAGGGCGCGTCCGGTGTCCCAGCCGAAGGTGGAGGTCGCCAGGGTGTAGAGGACGAAGGTGTGCAGGTTCTCCGGCGTCCCGGCCTCGGGGTCGATGGACAGCTGGGTGTCGGGTCCTGTGGCGTAGGGCCAGAACCAGAGGTTCATCATCAGCCCGTAGACGTAGGCGGCGAGCATCCCGTAGCCGGCGAGCAGCGCGATCTCGACCCGGCCCGTGGCGCGGCGCGGCAGCAGCCCGGCGCCGAGCCCGACCCAGCCGGCGGCCATCATCTGGAACGGCAGCCACGGGCCGACGCCGGCGGTGAGCAGCGCGGAGGCGAAGAGCGAGACCGCGCCGAGGGCGAAGCCGAAGCCGGGGCCGAAGACCCGGCCGGCGAGGATGAGCACGAAGAACACGGTCTCGATGCCGGCGGTGCCGGCGCCCAGCGGGCGGAGCGCCGCGTTGACCGCGGCCAGCACGCCGAGCAGGGCCAGGGTCTTCGGGTCGATGCCGCCCTCGGACATCTCGGCGAGCACCACGGCGAGGACGACCGGCAGCAGCAGCACGAAGAGCAGCGGCGCGTGGCCGGCGTGCGCCATGGCCTGCGGTTCGGGCGGGGAGAGCAGCGGCCAGCAGAACATGGCGAGCCCGATCAGGCTGGCCAGCGCGAGGACGGCTGCGGCGCGCGGGCCGACGCGCAGCGCGGTGGCGCGCCGCGGCGGTGTGGCGCTCGGACGGGTCATCCGGCGGCCTCCTGGAGGGTGAGCGCGCGGGCGACCTGCTCGGGGGTGAGCCAGGGTTCCGGGCGCAGGATCTTGGCGACCTGGGGTGCGAAGGCGGGCGAGGCGCAGACGACGTCGGCGGTGGGGCCGTCTGCCACCAGCTCGCCCTCGCCGAGCACGGTGACCCGGTCGGCGGTGGCCGCGACGAACTCCACGTCGTGGGTGGCGATGAGCACCGAGCGGCCGTCGGCCGCGAGTTCCCGCACCACCCGGCCGAAGTGCCGCTTGGCGTGGTAGTCGAGGCCCCTGGTGGGTTCGTCGAGGAGCATCACCCGGGGCGCCGCGGTGAGTTGGACGGCCAGCACCAGGGCGAGGCGCTGGCCCTCCGAGAGGTCGCGCGGGTGCCGGTCGTCGGGGATGCCGGGCGCCAGCCGGTCGAGCAGCGCGCGGCAGGTGCCGGCGTCGGCGGTGGACTCGCGGTCGGCCTGGGCGCACTCGGCGGCCACGGTCTGGAGGTAGAGCAGGTCGGCGGCGCTCTGCGGGACGAGGCCGACGAGTTCCCTGGCGCGCCGTGCGGTGGCCTCGCCCGGGTCGGCGCCGGCCACGGTGACGGTGCCGGAGCGCCGTGGTCCCGAGCCCTGGAGGGCCCAGAGCAGCGAGGACTTGCCCGAGCCGTTGCGGCCCATCAGCGCGGCCACCTCGCCTGGGCGCAGGTCGAGGTCGACCTCGCGGACGGCGACCGAGGACCCGTAGGTGACGGTGATCCGCCGGGCCGCCAGGGCGGGGGTCAGGTCGTCGGGGGCCGGGTCGGGCTCGGCCGGGCGGTGGCCCTCGAGACGGCGGCGCAGCTCGGGGGCGTGCCGGCGGGCGTCGCGGACCGAGAGGGGCAGCGGTCGCCAGCCGGCGACGCGGCCCAACTGGACGACGGGCGGCGCGACGTCGGAGTCGGTCATCAGCTCGGCCGGTTCGCCGTCGCGCACGGCGCCTTCGCCGGTGAGGTGGAGCAGCCGGTCCGCGTACTGGAGCACCCGCTCCATCCGGTGCTCGGCGATCAGCACCGTCGTCCCGAGGTCGTGCACCAGCCGCAGCACGGCGGCCAGCACCTCCTCGGCGGCGGTCGGGTCGAGCGCCGAGGTGGGCTCGTCGAGCACCAGGACGGCGGGGTGGGGGGTGAGGACCGCGCCGATGGCCACCCGCTGCTGCTGGCCGCCGGAGAGGGTGCGCAGCGGCCGGTGCCGGAGCTCGGCGATGCCCAGCAGGTCGAGGGTCTCCTCGACGCGCTTCCGCATGGTGCCGGGGTCGATGGCCAACTGCTCCATGCCGTAGGCGAGTTCCTCCTCGACGGTGTCGGTGACGAAGCCGGCGAGCGGGTCCTGGCCGACGACGCCGACGAGGTGGGCGAACTCCTGCGGCGCGGCGGCGTCGGTGCGCTGCCCGGCCACGGTGACGGTGCCGCGCAGGGTGCCGCCGGTGAAGCGGGGCACCAGGCCGTTGACGGCGCCGAGCAGCGTCGACTTGCCGGTGCCGGTGCGGCCGGTGACCAGGCAGAGCTCGCCCTCGCCGATGTCGAGTTCGACGTCGCGCAGGGTCGGGCGCTCGGCGTCCGGGTAGGTGAAGGTCACCTCGTGGAACGTGATCACGCCGGGGCCTTTCCGGTCTGCGCCAGGGAACGCGGGAGGGGTGGGGCCGGGGGCGGGGGCGGGGGCGGGGGCGGGGCGAGCACGGCGGGCAGCAGGCCGGCGAGCACGGCGAGGACCGGGAGGGCCGAGACCTCGGGCCAGGAGAGCGGGGAGAGCGACGGGTAGAGGTTGGCCGGGTCCACCCTGGACGACAGGTACATCCCCGCGGCCGTCGCCAACCCGGCCGCGGCGGTGAGGAGTTCGCCGGCGCGCCAGCGGTCGGGCCGGTAGCTGCTGCGGCGCACCCGGCGGCCGCCGAGCAGGAAGCCGAGGACCGCGACGCCGACGCCGGCCAGCAGCAGCGGCACCCCGAGGTAGCGCGGGGCCGAGCTGTCGAGCAGCCCGTAGAGGCCGGCGCTGATGCCCAGCAGGCCGGCGATCACCAGGGTGCCGACGAACAGCCTGGCGCGGGCCGGCACGCCGCCGGTGCGGCCGTAGCCCCGGGAGGCCATGGCGGCGGCGAGGGCCAGCGAGCGGCTGAGGGCGTCCTCGAGCACCGGGATCACGATGCCGCGCAGCGCCGCCGTGCCCCGCTCCCCCGCGCCGCGCAGCCGCCTGGCGCGCCGCACCCGCTGCACGCTCTCGACGAGTTGGGGGGCGACGGAGAGGGCGACGACCACCGAGGTGCCGATCTCGTACAGGGCGCCGGGCAGGGTCTTGAGCAGGCGCTTGGGGTTGGCGAGCGCGTTGGCGGCGCCGACGCAGATCACCATGGTGGCCAGTTGCAGCCCGTCGTAGACGCCGCCGAGCACCTCCTCGGCGCTGACCGGGCCGAGCAGCCGGATCCCTGCGGCGGCCTCCGGCAGGGGGATCTCGGGCAGCGTGAACAGGACGGTGTCGCCCTGCCCGCCGCCGAACACGATGCGGAACAGCACCCGGATGACGACGATGAAGGCGCCGAAGAGCAGGTACATCCGGAACGACAGGGCCCACGGCGCGTCGGTGCGCCGCCGCACCACCACGTAGCCGGCGACGGCGAGCACCAGGGCGAGCAGCACCGGGTTGGTGGTGCGGCTCGCGGCGATCGCGAGGCCGAGGGCCCAGAGCCACCAGGCACCGGGGTGCAGCGCGCGGGGCAGGGGGTTGACGGCGCGGTCCAGGACCCCCGCGCTCACGCGTCGCCGGCCGATCGGGCGGCGCGCCGCCGGCGCCAGGCGGTCAGTCCCGCGGCGCCGGCCAGGGCCGCGATCAGCCCGAGTGCGGCCACGGTGGAGACGGAGGGGCCCGATGACCGGTCGGCGGCGCGCTGCTCCTCGAACTCCGCGTCCTCGCCGCTCCAGTCGGCGTCCTCGGTGGGGGTGGGCCCGGGTTCGGCGTCGGCACCCTCCTCGCCGTCCGCGGTCCCCGGCTCGCCCGCCTCGTCGGTCGGTCGTTCCTCCTCGCCGGGCTCGGTGCCGTCCTGGTCCGCCTCTGGCGGGGTGGCGTCGTCGCCGGGTCCGGCGGACGCGCCGGGGTCGCCCGGGTCGGGCTGGCCGCCGGCCGAGGCGGCGCCGCCGTCCTGGCCGCCGGTTCCGCCGTCGACCGAACCGCCGTCGGTGCCACCGGAGTCGCCGGAACCGCCGGAACCACCGGAACCGCTGGAGCCGCCGCCCGACGAGCCGCCGCCGCCGGACGCGGTGCCGCTCGTCGAGCCGCTGCCGTCGCCCCCGTTGCCGCCGTTCGCGCCGCCGTTCGCGCCGCCGTCGTCAGCCGCGGGGCGCTGGGGCGCGACGCCCGGCACCGGGGACTCGCCGGTCTCCCGGTCGAGGGAGAACGACCAGCCCTCGAAGCTGCCCTCCGGCGGGGTGCGGTAGGTCGCCCCCAGTTGGCTGTAGGTCCACGAACCGCCGTTGTCCGCGTGCCAGTAGGACCAGTAGGCGGAGGCCGGCGGGGTGTCCACGCAGGGCTCGCTCTCCGGTGCGGGGCGGTTGTTGATCCGGCAGACGAACGAGTCGCCCCAGCGGCTCGTGCCGTTCACCTGGAAGCCCGCGTCGCGCAGCGCGGCGAGGCCGTCGGCCTGGCCGCCCGGCGCGCAGCGCACCACCCGGCCGCCGCCGAGCTCACGGAAGTCGACCACCACGGTCACGCCACCGGCGTCGGGACAGAATCCGGCGGTGCCGGCGAGCGAGGGCGCCGCGGCGCGGGCGCCGGCGGGCAGAAACGCCGTCAACAGGGCGAGCAGCGCGCCGAGAACGGCTGCGCGAACTCCGGCGCGGGGCATCGGGTCCCTTTCGGTGAGAGGCCGTCACGGCCTCCCTCACGGAACCGACGCACGGCGAACGGCGGGGCCGCGAGCGCGCATCTGGGCTCCACGCTGCGGACCGTGACAGTGAGAAGCAGTCCGCGTGCACGCCGAGCGATCCGACTCACGGCGCGCGGGGTGCCGTTCACGGTTGCAGGTCAGTGCCGGAATTCCACCGGCTTCCCTCGGTTGTGCACGCATTCGGTTGTCCATCCGCTCCAGGGCGGAATCGTCCCTCAGGATACGGCGGATTCGCACCCCTGACCAGCCGTGTGCGGGTGTTCTGCGCCTCACCCCGCCCCGCCGTGCCTCAGCGGCCGAGGTCCTCCAGGACGACGGCGCCGGGGAGTTGGAGGAACGCCTTGCCAGGGACGATCAGCTTGCCGCGGCGCCGGCCGCTGCCGACCAGGACGTGGGGCAGCGCGGTCACGGCCGCGTCGATCAGCAGCGGCCAGTCGGCGGGCAGGCCGACGGGGGTGATGCCGCCGTACTCCATGCCGGTCTCGCCGACCGCGACGTCGTGCGGCGCGAAGGACGCCTTGCGGGCGCCGAGTTGGCGGCGCACCGCGCCGTTGACGTCCACCCGGGTGGTGGAGAGGACCAGGCAGGCGGCGAGGGTGCTCTCGCCCGCGCGCTTGCCGTTGACGACGACGCAGTTGGCGGAGGCGTCCAACAGGTCGCGGCCGTACGTCTCGACGAAGACGGCGGTGTCGGCCTTCTCCGGGTCGGTGTCGACGTAGAGCAGCTCCTCGGCCGGCACCGGCCCGCCCCAGTGCCTGACGGCCGCCGCGACGGGCTCGGTCAGCAGGTCGAGGGAGTCGGGGGCGGGGCGGACGTCGTCGAAGTCACCGATGGGGGCGCGCATGGGCCGCACGCTACCGCACGGGGCCGGCGCCTCCGGGCTCAGTGGGAGTAGCCGGGGACGGAGATGGCCATGGTCATGTCGACCGGCTCGGCGCCTTCGTTCCGGTAGCCGTGCGGGACGTGGGACTCGAAGGAGGCGGAGGCGCCGGTGGGCACCTCGTGGTCGGCGCCGTCCACCGGAGGGTCAGCACGCCGGCGGTGACGTGCACCAGTTCCGTGGTGCCGGCCGGGTGCGGGTCGGAGTCGCTGCCCTCGCCCGGCATCAGCCGCCAGCGCCGGAGTTCGAGCGGCCCCGGCGCCTCGGTGCCGGCCAGCAGGGTGCTGTGACTGCCGGCCTCGGTGGACCAGAGCCGGACCGCCCGGTCGGCGGGGACCAGCCGCACCTTGGGGGCCTGGTCGAAGTCGAGCCCACCTTCACGACGGTGCCCACGCCGGGGTTGGTCCTCGCCTGCTCGATCTGGATGAGCATGCCGCGGCTGATGCCGGCGCGGGCGGCCAGGGCGTCCAGGGTGAGCCCGCGCTCGGTGCGCAGTCACCTGAGGTTGCGGGCTGCTCGCACGACGCGTCCCGGCGCTCACGGTCACGGTGGTCTCGCAGTCGCTCGCGGTCGTGGTGCTCGGGGTGATCGTCGTGGCCACCTCGGCCTGGACGGAGTTCGGCTGGCGGCTCTGGTTCGCGGTGGCGGCCGGTCTGATCGGCCCGCTGGTGCTGCTCTGCTTCTACCGGGCCCTGGCGCAGGGGCCGATGGGCGTGGTGTCCCCGCTGGCCGCCACGGCGGTCGTGGTGGCGTTCGCCGGCGTGGCGCTGGCCAGCGGGCCGCAGCTGCGCGGCGCCCCCGTCCAACGGGAGACGATGCCGCTGACGCTGGTGGCCGCGCTCGGCTTCGGCGCGGTGCTGGCGCTGATCTCGGCGGCGTCGACGACGCTGACCGGGCTGTTCCTCGCGCTCTTCGTCCAGCGCCTCCGCAACGCGCTGGCCGGCGGCACCGCCCTCTGGGTCGCCGCGCGGCGCGGCTCACCGACCCTGCCCCCCGAGGGGGCGCGGGCGGTCACGGCCGCGCTGCCCGCGCTGCTCTTCGTGGGGCTCGCCGACGTGGCGGCCAACGCCACCTACACGCTGGCCACCCGGATCGGGCCGGTGACGGTGGCCGCGATGCTGGCCTCGCTCTATCCGGTGGTGACGGCACTCGCCGCCTGCGGAATGCTCCGCGAACGCCTGCGCGCCGTCCAGGCGGCCGGCGCGGGCCTGGCGATGACGGGCACCCTGCTGCTGGCCGCCGGCTAACCGGCCACGGCCGGCGGGTCGTTCGGGCGCAGCGTCCACACCACCGTCATCTCGCCGGTGACGGCGCCGTCCGCCCGGGTGATGGCGATGGCGATGGGGAACTCGGGCCGCTGCCCGGCGTCGAGTTCGGCGACGACGTCGGCGGCGGGCCGGCCCAGGGTGGCGACGGCGGTGACCTGCCCCCTGGCCACCTTCCGGAACGCGATGTCGGCCCTGACCGGCAGCGGCACCGCGCGCGACAGCTGCGCGCCGAAGGCCGCCAGGACGACGGCGCCGCTGGCGGACTCGGCCAGCGTGAACATGGCGCCGGCGTGCGGGCCACCGAGGTGGTTGGCGTACTCCGGCTGGTCCGGCAGCCGGAGCACGGCGCGCTCCGGCGTGACCTCGTCGTACTGGAGGTTGAGCGTCCGGACCATGGGCACCGTGGCGGTGAGTAGTTCGGCGATGGACGGCTCGGCGGCGGGCGTGGCGTCAGTCATACCGCGAGGTTACCAGCGGGTAATGAAGCCGGGGAAGGGCCGCGGGACGCCCTCAGGCCAGGTCGAAGGCGCCGGCCGGCGGGCGGGGCGAGGGGATGCCGGCGTCGGCCGTCACGGGGGCGGTGTCGCCGATCAGCCGGGTGAGTTCGGCGCCGTGCACCACCCGGGCCGGGAACGGGTCGGCGGCGGCCAGCCGGGTCAACTCGGCTACCGGCAACGGGGCCCGGGAGGCGACGAGGACCAGGTTGCCGAAGCGCCGGCCACGCAGCACGGCGGGCTCGGCGATCAGGCACAGCTCGGCGAAGTGGAGGCGGAGCGTGGCCAGCCGGGCGCGCGTGAAGTCGAGCGGCGCGGCGTCGGCCAGATTGGCCGCGTAGACGCCGCCGGGACGCAACACCCTGGCCGCCTCGGCGACATGGCCGGCGCCCGTGAGGTGGGCGGGGATCGCGGAGCCGCGGAAGACGTCGGCCACGACGACGTCCGTGCCGGCCGAGGGCGCCGCGGCGAGCAGCGCGCCGGCGTCGCCGACGGTCACCTCGATGCCCGAGCCGGCCGCCGTCGGCAGCCGCTCCGCGACCAGTTCGACCAGGCCCCGGTCGACCTCGGCCACCCGCTGCCGCGAGCCGGGGCGCCGAAAGGCCGCGTACCTGGGCAGGGTGAGCGCCCCGCCGCCCAGGTGCACCAGGTCGAGCGGGACGCCGGGCGGCGCCGCGGTGTCCAGCACGTGCGCGAGCCGCCTGGCGTACTCGAACTCCAGGTGGCCGGGATCGTCCAGGTCGAGGTGGGACTGGGGCGCGCCGTCGACCGTGAGCAACCAGGCGCGCGGCCGGTCCAGGTCGGGCAGCAGCCGGGCGGTGCCCAGGTCGACGGCCCTGACCACGGGCGTCGACTCGTCGGGGGCGGGCTCGTCGTGCACCGTCCCATTGTGGCGCGTCGGCCAGGGGGCGTGTGCCCTGGCCGACGCGCCGCCGGCGTCAGTCCGCCACGACGGCGGTGACGGTGCCGGCGCCGACGGTCCTGCCGCCCTCGCGGACGGCGAAGCCGAGGCCGACCTCCAACGGCACCGGGTGGCCGAGTTCGACGCGGATGGTGACGGTGTCGCCGGGCAGCGCCACCGCGCCGCCGACCAGCGCGATGTCGCCGACCACGTCCGCGGTCCTGAGGTAGAACTGCGGCCGGTAGCCGGTGGCGACCGCGGTGCGCCGGCCGCCCTCGGCCGCCGACAGCAGGTACACCTCGGCGGTGAAGACGGACCGCGGGGTGACGCTGCCCGGGTGGGCCACCACGTGCCCGCGGCGCACCGCGTCCCTCGGCACGCCGCGCAGCAGCAGCGCCACGTTGTCCCCGGCCTGGGCCTCGGCCATCGGCTTGCCGAAGGTCTCGAGGCCGGTGACCACGGTCTCGGTGTCCGCGCCGAACACCGCCACCCGGTCGCCGACCCGCACCGTGCCGCGCTCGACCGCGCCGGTGACGACCGTGCCGCGGCCGGTGATGGTGAGGACGTTCTCCACCGGCAGCAGGAACGGGGCGTCGAGATAGCGCTCCGGCACCGGGACGTAGGTGTCCACGGCGTCGAGCAGCGCCTCGATGGCCGCGGTCCAGCGCGGCTCGCCGTTCAGCGCGCCGAGCCCGGAGACCCGGACCACCGGGAGCAGGTCCCCCGGGTAGCCCTGCTTGGTCAGCAGCTCGCGGACCTCGAGCTCGACCAGGTCCGTCAGCTCGTCGTCACCGGCGTCGGCCTTGTTGAGGGCCACCACGATGTGTTCGACGCCGACCTGGCGGGCCAGCAGCACGTGCTCCGCGGTCTGCGGCATCACGCCGTCGAGCGCCGAGACGACCAGGATCGCCCCGTCGAGCTGGGCCGCGCCGGTGATCATGTTCTTGACGTAGTCGGCGTGGCCTGGCATGTCGACGTGCGCGTAGTGCCGGGTCCCGGTCTCGTACTCGACGTGCGCGATGGTGATGGTGATGCCGCGGGCCGCCTCTTCGGGGGCCTTGTCGATGCGGTCGAAGGGCACGAAGGAGCCGGTGCCGCGGTCGCTGAGCACCTTGGTGATGGCGGCGGTCAGGGTGGTCTTGCCGTGGTCGACGTGGCCCATGGTGCCGATGTTGAGATGCGGTTTGGTGCGCGTGTACGCCTGCTTGGGCATGGCGGGGTGCTTCCTCGCTGCTGGGTGCGGGTCCCGGGGCGGGCCGTGGGGCCCGGGGCCGGGACGCGGACCCCGTGGTTCACCGGCCGACCCTCCCCCTGCGGGGCCCGCGGTGTTGTCCGGGAAGGGTCAGCTTCGGGCGCCGTCGGCGGTGGCCCGGCAGGGCGCTGCGAGGAGCGGGGCAGCCTTCGGCGCGTCCGCCTGGGCGGACGGCGCGGATGCGAAGGCGAGCCGGAACATGGGCACCATGATCGGGCCGGTGGGGGGTCGCCGTCGAACGGTTTTCGGCGGCCCGAGTTACGGCGCACCCGAGGCTCTGGCTTAGAGTGCCGTCTTGAACGAGGTGGGGCGGCCGTTCGCCGCTCGCGCTCACCTGTGGCGCGTTCCTCGTCTCACCACTCTTCCCCGTCCTTCCTCACGCCCCGGGATGTCGCAGAGTCCATGTCTTGGTTCGAATCGATCATCCTCGGGCTCGTCCAGGGGCTGACGGAGTTCCTTCCGATCTCGTCCAGCGCCCACCTGCGGCTGACCGCCGTCGCCTTCGACTGGCCCGACCCGGGCGCCGCGTTCACCGCGGTCACCCAGATCGGCACCGAGGCCGCGGTGCTCATCTACTTCCGGCACGACATCGTGCGCATCGTCTCGGCCTGGGCACGGTCGCTGACCGACAAGGCGATGCGTTCCGACCCCGACGCGCGGATGGGGTGGCTGGTCATCATCGGCTCCATCCCGATCGGCGTGCTCGGCCTGACGCTGCAGGACGCCATCGACGGCCCGTTCCGCGACCTGAGGCTGATCGCGGTGAACCTCATCGTGCTCGGCGTGATACTCGGCGTCGCCGACCGGCTGGCGGCACGCGACGCCACGGGCGGCAAGCACCGGGCGATCCGGGAGCGCAAGTCGCTCGACCAGCTGAGCGTCAGGGACGGCCTGCTCTTCGGGTTCGCCCAGGCGATGGCACTGGTGCCCGGCGTCTCCAGGTCCGGCGCGACCATCACCGGCGGTCTGTTCCTCGGCTACCGGCGCGAGGCGGCGGCCCGCTACTCCTTCCTGCTCGCCATCCCCGCGGTGATCGCGTCCGGCGGCTACGAGCTGACCTCGATCGGCGAGGAGGGGTCGCACGTCTCCTGGGGGCCGACGATCCTGGCCACGGTGGTGGCCTTCCTGATCGGGTACGCGATCATCGCCTGGTTCATGAAGTGGATCAGCACCCGCAGCTTCATGCCGTTCGTCTGGTACCGCATCGCCATCGGGCTCGTGCTGCTCGGGCTGATCTTCTTCGGGGTGGTCGACCCGGAGGCCGGCGCGGACATCGGTTCTGGCGACGACGTCAGCACCTCGGAGGAGGGCTGACCGCATGACCGACCCGGTCGCGTCGGTCTCCGAGTCCTGGGCCCGCATCGACGGCTGGCTGGCCGCCAACGCGCCGGCCAGCCTGGCCCGGCTCCGCCCGGGCGCCGACCCAGCCGCGCTGGCCGCCGCCGAGGCGGCGCTCGGCAGACCGCTGCCCGCCGACCTGGCCGCCTCGCTGGCCTGCCACGACGGCAGCGAGCCGGACTCGCGGCTGCTGCCACACCTCGTCGACCTGCTGTCGGCCGCGGGGGTCGTCGAGCAGTGGGAGCTGTGGAACGACGTGATGACGGAGTTCGACGAGGGCGAGGAACCCTGGGGGGTGCTCTCCGGCGAGACCCACTGGCACCGGCTCTGGGTCCCCGTCACCATCTTCCAGGGGGACCTCGAGGTCATCGACATGCGGCCGGGCCCGGGACAGGGCCGGCTTGGTTCGAGCCCCCACGACGGCCCCGGCCACTTCGGGGACGGGGCCTGGCCGTCGCTCGCCGCCTATCTGGCGGCGGTCGCCGACGTGCTGACCACCGGCCGGATGCCGGCCCCGGCCCCGTTCGACGCCCCGCACGTCAACGCCGCCGGCGAGCTGGAGTGGGGCTAGCCCCAGGACGCCAGGCCCAGGGCGCTCCTCCCCCAGGCGGCTAGTCGTGGCCGAGCGCGGCCCGCACCACCCGTTCGCACAGCTCGTGGGAGCGCAGCGCGTCGCGGGCGCTGAGGGTGCGCCCGGCGCGCACCGCGTCGAGGAAGCCGACGGCCGCCTGTTCGATGCCGCGCTGCCGGGCGACCGGCACCCAGTCGCCACGGCGTCGGACGCTCGGCTGGCCCTTGTGGTCGGTGATCTCGGCGAGGTTGCGGATCTCCCGCTTGCTGTCCTGTCCCGAGATCTCCAGGATCTCCTCGGCCGATCCCGACACCCGGTTCATCACGCCGAGCGCGGTGAACCCGTCGCCGGCCAGCTGGAGCACCACGTGGTGCAGCAGTCCTTGGCGCGTCCGGGTGGAGACGTCGACCCGGTCGACGTCCCCCGGCACCAGGAAGCGCAGGGTGTCCACGACATGGATGAAGTCGTCGAAGACGGTGCGGCGCGGATCCTCTGGCAGTGACCTGCGGTGTTTCTGCAGCACGATCAGGTCGCGCGGATGCTCGAGGCAGTGGGCGTAGGCGGGGGCGTGGCGGCGGTTGAAGCCGACGGCCAGCGGGACGCCGCGCTGCTCGGCCAGCTCCACCAGGCGCTGGGCGGCGCCGAGTTCCGAGGCCAGCGGTTTGTCGACATAGGTGGGTATCCCGGCGGTGAGCAGCCGGCTGACGATCGCGGGGTGGGCCGCCGTCGGGGCATGCACGAAGGCGGCGTCCGGGCGGGCGGCGATCAGCCCGTCGAGGTCGGGGTGGCAGTGCTCGGGCGGCACCCGGTGGGCGTGGGCGATCCGTTCCAGGGTGGCGGGGCTGCGGGTGTGCAGCAGCGGCCGCACCCCTGGTTGGGTGGTGATCACCGGCAGGTACGCCTTCTGGGCGATGTCGCCGAGACCGATCACGCCGACCTTCACTCGTGGCCCCCTGGTGTCCTCGCGGTGGTCGCGGGCCGGGATCGCCGCCCGCCGGTCGCTGACCGGCAGCATAGGCGGGGCGTCGCGCGCCGCGGTCGGCGGCCGCCGGTCAGCGGTAGCGGTCGGCCAGCTCGTGGACGGCGGCCACGAGGGCGGCGCGCAGCTCGGGCGGGCCGAGCACCTCCGCGTCGGCGCCGAGGCGGAGCAGGTCGGCGACGGCGATCGGCGTGTTCTCCACGGGCAGGGTCACCTCCGCCCAGCCGTCCGGCTGGGGATCGCCCGCCTCCCCTGCGGCCCTGGCGCCGGCGGTGCCGAACATCATCGGCAGCAGCGCGCGGCCGCGCGGGGAGACCCGGAGCCGCGCCTCGCCCTGGTAGCGGGCGGCCTCCAGGGCCCGGGCCGAGACGGCCCAGTAGTCGGCCAGGTCGAAGCCGGCCGGCCGCTCGGCGGGCCCGTCGAGCGGCTCGACGGCGAGCAGCCTGGAGACCCGGTAGGTGCGCGGCGCGCCGTCGGCGGCGGCCACCAGGTACCAGATGCCGCCCTTGAGCACCAGGCCGAGCGGGTCGAGGTCCCGCCGCACCTCGCCGCGCCAGCGGCGGTAGCTGACCCGGAGCCGGCCGGCCTCCCAGACGGCGGTGGCGACCTGGGCGAGGAAGGGCACCGGGTCGGCGTCGCGGAACCAGCCTGGCGCGTCCAGGTGGAAGCGCTCCTGGATCCGGCGGGCCCGGTCGCCGAGTTCGGCGGGGAGCGCGGCGGCCAGCTTGAGCGAGGCCGTGGCCAGGTCGGCGCCGAGGCCGAGGTCGGCCGCGGCGGCCGGCATGCCGGCGAGGGCGAGCGACTCGGCCTCGTCGCCGGTGAGGCCGGTGAGCCGGGTGCGGTAGCCGCCGAGCAGCCGGAAGCCGCCGGCCGGGCCGCGGTCGGCGTAGACCGGGACGCCGGACGCCGCCAGCGCCTCGATGTCGCGGTAGACGGTGCGGACCGAGACCTCGAGCTCGGCGGCGAGCTGCGGGGCGGTGAGCCGGCCGCGGTTCTGCAGCAGGAGCAGGGTCTGGAGGAGCCGGTCGGCACGCATGCCCCCATTGTGCCGCCGTACCTGACAGAAGGTGTCAGGTACGGCGTTCAGAGTGGGGCCCGCACCACGTCAGACCTATCGAGGAGCACCTCATGACCAGCACGACCACCTCGGACGCCGGCACCTTCACCTACCGGGACTGGCAGGAGAGCGTGGTGGCGGGCGACGAGGGCGGGGCCAGGCTGGCCAGGGCCACCGTCGTCAACACCTTCTCCGGCGCGATCGAGGCCGCGGCCACCGCCTGCGCCTACGCGATCACCTACGCCACCGGCGGCACCGGCTCGTTCACCGGCTTCGAGCGGATCGAGGGCGCGGTGGACGGGCGCTCCGGCACCTTCACGCTGCGGGAGTGGGGCACCTTCGACGGGGAGCTCGGCCGGGTGCACTGCTCGTTCGAGGTCGTCGCCGGCTCGGGCACCGGCGAACTCGCCGGGCTGCGCGGCACCGGTGGCTTCGTCACGGAGCCCGGCCGGACGACCTTCCCCTACTCCTTCGAGCACGAGCTGGCCTGAACGGGCGGGCGCGCTCCCCGTCCGTCACTTCCCGAGGTCGGGGATCCGCCAGTCGATCGGCTCGTGGCCCTGGGCGGCGATCGCCGCGTCGATCTGGGTGAAGGGCTTGGAGCCGAAGAACTTCTTGGCCGAGAGCGGCGAGGGGTGCGCGCCCTCCACCACCGCGTGCCGCTCGGTGTCGATCAGCGGCAGCTTCTTGCGGGCGTGGGCGCCCCAGAGCACGAACACCGCCGGATCCTGGCGGCTCACCACGGCGCGGATCACCGCGTCGGTGAACTGCTCCCAGCCCTTCCCCTTGTGGGAGTTGGGCTCGGCCTCCCGGACGGTGAGCACCGCGTTGAGCAGCAGCACGCCCTGCTCGGCCCACGGCATCAGGTAGCCGTTGTCCGGGACCGGGAGGCCGAGTTCGGCGTGCAGTTCCTTGTAGATGTTGCGCAGCGAGGGCGGGACGCGGACGCCGGGGCGCACGGAGAAGCAGAGGCCGTGGCCCTGGCCGGCGCCGTGGTACGGGTCCTGGCCGAGGACCAGGACCTTGACCCGGTCGAAGGGGGTGGCGGCCAGAGCCGCGAACACCTCGTCGCGCGGCGGGTACACCGGCCCCTTCGCCCGCTCCTCCTCGACGAACTCGGTGAGCTCCTTGAAGTAGGGCTTGTCGAGCTCCTCGCCGAGAACGCCCTGCCAGGACTCGGGCAGCATGCCGGTCACGTCGTCAACCTCCGAGGGTTCGCGATCAGTTGTCGCCTGAAACGTACCGGCAGCCACTGACAGCGGGCACCTCGGTCCAGCCCCTAGGGCCTGTCTTTTGGGTCTTCGTGGATCAGGCCGCGGCGTCAGATGCGGTGCATCGCAAGGCGCCGGATCGCAGCTCATACTTGGCCGTATTCGCGCGATTCGGTAACGCAGCGAGGTGCCGTAGCTGGCGTCGCGGCCCCACGAAGATCCGGAAGACAGGCCCTAGTCCAGCGGGCCGCCGGCCACGTAGAGCACCTGCCCGGAGACGAAGCCGGCGGCGTCGCCGGTGAGGTAGGCGATGGCGCCCGCGACGTCCTCGGGGCGGCCGACGCGGCGCACCGGGATCGACTCGGCGGCGGCCCGCTGGAAGTCCTCGAAGCCCATGCCGACGCGGGCGGCGGTCTGGGCGGTCATGTCGGTGACGATGAAGCCGGGGGCGACCGCGTTGGCGGTCACGCCGAACTTGCCGAGCTCCAGGGCGAGGGTCTTGGTGAAGCCCTGCAGACCGGCCTTGGCCGCCGAGTAGTTGGCCTGCCCCCGGTTGCCCTGCGCGGAGCTGGACGACAGGCTGACGACGCGTCCGAAGCCGGCGTCCACCATGTGCTTCTGGCAGGCGCGGGACATCAGGAAGGCACCGCGCAGGTGGACGTTCATCACCGTGTCCCAGTCCGCCTCGCTCATCTTGAACAGCAGGTTGTCGCGGAGCACGCCGGCGTTGTTGACCAGGATCACCGGCGGGCCGAGCTCCTCGGCGACCCGGGCGACGGCGCGTTCCACGGCGGTCGCGTCGGCGACGTCGCAGCCGACGGCGAGCGCCCGGCCGCCGGCCGCGGTGATCTCGGCGACGGTGCCGGCGCAGCTCTCCTCGGCGAGGTCGAGCACGGCGACCGCCCGGCCCTCGGCGGCGAGCCGGACGGCGGTGGCGGCGCCGATCCCCCGGGCCGCCCCGGTGACGATGGCGACGCGCTGCTCGGTGGTGGACATGCTGGCTTCTCCTCGCCGTCGAGTGTGCCGACCGGTGCTACTCGTTGGTAACGAGCGCACGGGCGACGGTAGAAGGGGGCGAACCCACTGTCAACGCACCAGCACGTCGAGCAGTCGGTCGAGTTCGGCGACCGGGTCGGCGGTGAGCCCGGAGTGCACGGGGCCCGGCTGGACGACGGTACTGCGCGGCGCGATCAGCCAGCGGAACCGCCGGCCCACGTCGTCACCGGCGGCCTGTCCGGCGCCCGGGCCGCCGTGGCAGACGCGCTCGGCGGCGCGCAGCGCGGCCCGCACGCCGGCCACGTCGGCGCCGGGGTCGAGGGCGTGCAGCCGCTCGGTGTCCAGGTGGACGCGGGCGCCGAGGAAGGAGCCGGCCCGGCAGTAGAGGACCACGCCGGCGTTCATGGTCTCGCCGCGCTCCATCCGCGGCACGACGCGCAGCAGGGCGTACTCGAAGACGTCGCGCCCTTCGTGTGGTGCGCTGCTCATCGGGCGGCTCCGCTGGGCTGGTCGGGACGGCGGGGCTGGTCGGGACGGCCGGTGAGCCAGCCGGGGGCCTGGGAGGGGCGGTCGGCGGTGGGGGCGCCGACCGAGACCCGCTCGCCGATGGTGGCGGCGCGGTCGGCCAGGAGGTCGGCGTAGGCGGCGCGCAGTTCGTCGGGGGTGGCGAAGCCGGGCTCGTCGGCCAGCCACTCGTCGGGCACCTGGGCGAGCACCTCGGCGAGCAGGGCGGGGGTGACCCGCGGGGCCAACTCGGCGGCGGCTGCGGGCACGTCGGGGCCGAAGGGCGCGAGCGCGTGGTCGGAGGCGTCGTAGCCGCGGGCCGCCGAGGCGGCCGCCGTCGGCCAGTTGTGGTGCCAGATCAGCGCGGCGCCGTGGTCGATCAGCCAGAGGTCCCCGTGCCAGACCAGCAGGTTGGGGTTGCGCCAGGACCGGTCGACGTTGTTGACCAGCGCGTCGAACCAGACGATCCGGCCGGCCTGGGCGGCGTCCACCCGGTAGGCCAGCGGGTCGAAGCCGATGGAACCCGGCAGGTAGTCCATGCCGAGGTTGAGCCCGCCGCTGGCCTTGAGCAGCTCCTGCACCTCCTGGTCGGGCTCGCCGCGGCCGATGACGGGGTCGAGCCGGATCCGGATCAGCTCGGGCACCCGCAGCCCGAGGCGGCGGGCGAGTTCGCCGCAGATCACCTCGGCGACCAGGGACTTGCGGCCCTGACCCGCGCCGGTGAACTTCATCACATAGGTGCCGAGATCGTCGGCCTCGACGATGCCGGGCAGCGAACCCCCCTCCCTGAGGGGGGTCACATACCGGATCGCGCAGGTTTCGCGCAGCATTCCCCCAGGTTATCCGCCACCGGCCCGTCCACCCGCTCCCGCGATACCGCTCCCCGGGGGCTCCAACTCCTCGAACAGCGAACCCATCCACCGGTATTGACGATCATCATGCACCAATTGCATGCTGCTTGCAGAATGTGGAGGCAAGCCCGCTTCCGCACCCTCGTCCGGCAACTCTGGTGGCAAGTCTTGGCGCACATAGCCGACATACGAGCCTTCGTCCTCAAACTCTCGCATGATCAGGTCTACCTGGGGCGCCTGACGGACGGCAGCGAACTCACCGACGACCGCGGCTATGTGGTGCGCGCCCCGTGGCGCAGCCTCTATTCCTCCCGCTTCGAGACGCTGCTGGTCAGGATCACGGCCTCGGACGGGACGATCGGCTGGGGCGAGGCCCTGGCGCCGGTCGGCCCAGAGGTGCCCGCCACGATCGTCGCGAAGCTGCTGCGGCCCTCGCTGCTTGGCGCGCCGGTCGGAGCGGTGCGGCCGGCGTGGCACCGACTGCGCGACCTGATGCGGGAGCGCGGCCACCTGACGGGACACCAGGCGGACGCGTTGGCCGCGGTCGACATCGCGCTGTGGGACCTGGCCGGCCGCCGCGCGAAGCTGCCCGTCGCCGAGCTCCTGGGTGGGGCCTTCCGCACCACCGTGCCCGCCTATGTCTCCGGGCTGCCGGTGGAGACGAACGCCGAGCGCGCCGCCCTGGCGGCAAACTGGGCGGCACAGGGCGTCTCGCTGATCAAACTGCACCTGGGACAGGGGATCGACGCCGACCTGGACGCCGTGGACACCGTGCTCGCCGCCGACGACCGGTTGCGGGTGGCCGTGGACGCGCACTGGGCGTACTCCTTCCCTGAGGCGGCGCGACTCGGCGAAGCCCTGGGCCGGCGGGGCCGGGTGGCGTTCCTCGAGGCGCCGCTCGCGCCGGAGGACGTCGAGGGGCACCGGGAGCTGCAGCGCAGGCTCGGCCTGCCCGTCGCCGTCGGCGAAACCCTGCGCACCGCCTACGAGTTCCGGCACTGGCTGGAGCGCCGCTCGCTCCAGCTCGCCCAGCCCGACGTGGCCAGGACCGGCCTGACGGAGGCGGTGTCGATCGCCGAACTCGCCGCGGCCCACCATGTGCCGGTGGCGCCACACCACTCCGTCGGCCTTGGCGTCGCCACCGCCGCCGGGCTGCACCTGGCGGCCGCGTTGCCCGCCATGCCGCACTTCGAGTTCCAGCCCACGACGTGGCGTGCGGCGAACCGCACGCTGCGCACCGAACTCACGGGCGGGCCCGGCGCTGGCCTTTCCCTGCCGCCCGGCCCGGGGCTCGGGATCGAGGTCGACGAGGAGTTCGTGTTCCACCACGCCGAGGAGGTCATGTGAGCAACCCCGTTCGCGGTCTGGTGCCGATTCTGGCCACGCCGTTCCACCCCGACGGCACCCTGGACCGGCCGTCGCTGCGCGCACTCACCAGGTTCCAGCTCGACAGCGGCGCGGACGGGGTGGCGGTGTTCGGAATGGCCAGCGAGGGCTTCGCCCTCACCGCGGCCGACCGGGACGCCATCCTCACGGATGTGACGGACGTGACGGCGGGCGCGGTGCCCGTGGTCGCGGGGATCAGCCCGACCAGCCTCGCCACCGCGCTCGAGCAGGCCGAGCAGGCGGTGCGAGGGGGCGCCGGCGCGCTGATGGTGCTGCCGCCCTACCTGGCCAAGCCCACTCCGGCGCAACTCCTGGAGTTCTACGGGGTCCTCGGGGAGCGCACCGGTGTCTCGGTGATGGTGCAGGACGCCGCCGCGACCACGGGTGTCGCCCTTCCCACGCCGCTGCTCGCGGAGATCGGGGCCCTGCCGGGCGTGGACTCGGTGAAGGTGGAGGCTCCTCCCACCCCGCTCAAGACGGAGGCCGTGGTCGCGGCCGCACCGGCCGGGTTCGAGGTGCTCGGCGGGCAGAACGCCCTGTTCCTGCTCGACGAGCTGGCCGCCGGGGCGGTGGGCACCATGCCGGCCTGCGAGTTCACCGATCTGCTGCGCACGGTGCTCGACGACTGGGAGAAGGGGCACGTCGAACGGGCGCACGCCGCTTTCGAGCGTCTGCTTCCGCTCATCCGCTTCGGCATGCAGCCCGGCCTCGCCTGGGCGGTGCACAAGGAGGTGCTGGTCCACCGGGGCGTCATCGCCTCCGCCGCGGTCCGGCTGCCGGCCGCCGCCCTGCCGGAGTCCACACGGACCAGGCTGCGGGGGATCCTGCGACGGCTGGGGATGGCCACGTCGGCGCCCGGCGGCATCGCGTGAGCGGCCCTCGCCCGCGTGGCGCCCTCGTCGTCGGCGGCGGTTCACCCATCGGGATCGCCGTCGCCCGGGCTCTGACCGAGGACGGCCTGGCCGTCGCGGGTTGTGGACTGGAGCGGGCGAGCGCTCCGGTGTTCGCCTCGTACACCGTCGCCGACTGCGCGGAGCCGGACGGCGCGCGGCGGGCCGTCGAGGCGGCGCTACGGGACCTGGGCTCCCTGGACGTGCTGGTGACGGCCGCCGCCGCGATGCCGGTCGCCCGGGCCGCCGACACCACGGACGAGCAGTGGCGGACGTCCCAGGCCGCCACGCTCGACACCGCCTTCTACACCGTCCGCGCCGCGCTCCCCCACCTCGGCGAGGGGGCGGCGATCACGGCCGTCACCTCGGTGAACGCGTTCCTGGCCGCGCCGGGGCTACCGGGGTACGCGGCGGCGAAGGCCGGCGTGGAGGGCCTGGTACGGCAACTGGCCCTGGACTACGGGCCGCGCGGCATCCGCGTCAACGCCGTCGCCCCGGGGATGATCGACGGCGAGCGGCTCGGGCTCGTCAACGTCGCCGAGGGCTATCCGCTGGGACGCACCGGACGTCCCGAGGAGGTGGCGCAGGCGGTGCGCTTCCTCTCGTCACCGGCGGCGTCGTTCGTCACGGGGGTCGTGCTGCCGGTCGACGGCGGACTGTCCATCGCCTCGCCGGCCGCCTGGCTCCGCCCCGACCTGCGGGCCCGCTTCCTGCCGGGGCAGGACCGCGCGGAGTGACCGTCCGGCCCGCCGGACCGATCGGCCCCGCCTCCCTCCCCCCTCGCTCACCTTTTCCCGCCATGAGGGTTGACGATCGAGCAAAATGCGGCGGAGGATCCCACATGTTGCAAGCGAGATCCACAGGAGTGGCGTCGCCCCGCGGTACCGCCGACCGGCCACGTTCCCGTGTCCAGAAGAGGAGCAAGCCATGAGCGCGCTGTCCGGCGCCGGCCCCCGCCGCGGTGAACGCCTGTCCCACACGGCCTTCGCCCTGTTGCTCACCCTTCCCGGCCTCGCGCTGCTCGCCGCCGTCGTGCTGTACCCGCTGGTGGCGGCGCTGAACACCGGCTTCTTCGAGCAGTCGCTCGTGGAACCCGGCCGTGACTTCGTGGGCCTGCGGAACTACCGCGAGGCCCTGTCGGACGACTTCTGGCCGGTGCTGCGCCACACGCTGGTCTTCACCGTCGGCGCGACCGTGCTGCCGTTCCTCGTCGGCTTCGCCCTGGCGCTCGCGCTCGACTCGGGCATCAGGGCGAGCGGGTTCCTGCGCGGGCTCCTCCTCTTCCCCTGGGTCATCCCCGGCGTCGTCGTCTCCTTCCTCTGGATGTGGATCTTCAACGCCAACTACGGGGTACTCAACGGCCTGCTGGTGCGGGCCGGGATCATCGAGGAGGGCGTCAGCTGGCTCGGCGACCCGACCACCGCCATGATCGCGGTGATCGTCACCAAGTCCTGGGCGAGCTTCCCCTGGATGATGGTGATGCTGCTGGCCGGCCTGCAGACGGTGCCCCGGGAACTGCACGAGGCGGCGTCCGTCGAGGGGGCGGGCGCGGTTCGCCGCTTCTTCACGGTCACCTGGCCCGCCGTGCGCGGCATCGCCGCGATCGCCCTGCTGCTGGAGTTCATCTGGAACTTCCAGCACTTCGACACCATCTACGTGCTCACCGGCGGCGGACCGGCCGGTGCCACGGAGACGTTCTCGGTCGCCGTCTACCAGGAGGCCTTCCGCGGCTTCGACCTGGGACGTGCCACCGCCCTCGGCGGGCTGTGGATGCTGCTGCTCCTGCTCCTCGTCGGGGTGTACCTCAGGATCTCCGAGCGGGAGAACAGGTGATCACACGATGAGCGCCACACAGACGGCCACCGGCAGCCGGCGGAAGAGCCACCACGGAGGCGCGCCGCCCCCGCCCGGGCGCGGACCCGGGCCTCGGCCGAGGCGCCGCCGTCCCGATCGGGTCCGCTCCGGCGTGGCGGCCTGGACGACGGTGACGGTGTTCGGCCTCTTCGGGATGCTCCCGGTGTACTGGATGCTGGTCACCGCGGTCACCCCCGACAGCCAGGCGTTCCGGTTCCCGCCCCGGCTGTTCCCGACCGACGTCACGCTGGAGCACTTCAGGGCCTTCGCCCGCAACGAACAGCTCTTCCAGTACATGGTCAACAGCGTGATCGTCTCGCTGATCACCGCGGTGCTCAGCGTCCTGGTGTCCGCGTACATGGCGTACTCGTTCTCGAAGTTCCGCTACCGGGGCCGGGTTTCGCTGATGAACCTCGTGCTCGCCTCGCAGATGTTCCCCCAGGCGCTGCTGCTGATCACGCTGTACGCGGTGTTCGCCGAGTTCGGCCTGCTCAACACCTATGCGGCGCTGATCCTCTCCTTCACCACCTTCACCATGCCGCTGTGCGTGTGGATGCTGAAGGGCGTCTTCGACACGGTGCCGGACGCGCTCCTGGAAGCCGCGTCCATGGACGGGGCCTCGCGTTGGCGGACCCTGCACACCATCGTCCTGCCACTGGCCGCGCCCGGCCTGGTCGCGGCGGGTCTTTTCGCCTTCGTCCGCGGCTGGAACGACTTCGTCTTCGCGCTGACGCTGGCCGACGAGGAGACCCAGACCCTGCCGCCCGGCCTGGTGCGCACCTACCTGGGCGAGTTCCAGACGTCCTGGCCCGCGCTCATGGCGGCCTCCCTGATCGTCTCGCTCCCCGTCGTCGTCGCCTTCATGTTCCTGCAGCGCTACCTGGTCGGCGGGCTGACCGCCGGCGCCGTCAAGAGCTGAACCGCCACCCGCGTCCTCGTCGCACCGCGTCACACCAGCAAGGAGCAACCATGCCCACGACCGGGATCAACCGCCGCGCCGCGCTGAGGCTCCTCGGTCTCGGGGCCGCGGCGAGCGTCGGAACCGGCGCCCTCACGTCCTGCGTCCCGAGCGGCGGGGTCACGACCGGCGGCGGCGACACCGCGGCCAGGAACTTCCAGTTCACCTCCTGGTCGCTGAACGAGGAGGCGGCCTCGGCGACCGTCGAGCGGATCGTGCGGGCCTGGGAGACCGACCACGGCGCCACCGTGGACGCCGTCTCCTACCCGTACAACGACTACCTCGCCCAGCTCACGTTGAAGCTGCGCGGCGGCCAGGTGTCGGGCGCGGTGCAACTCGACGTCGCCTGGCTCGGCGCGGTCGCCCCCATGGGCCGGCTGCTCGACGTCTCGGCGGCGGCGGCCCGGGGCGGCTACACCGACGTCGCCCTCGCCAGTGGTCGGCTGGACGGCGTCCAGTACGGGCTGCCGTGGACCACCGGATCGATCGGCCTGATCGGCAACGCCGCGCTGCTCGAGGAGGCGGGCGTGGCCGAACCGCCCTCCACCATCGCCCAGTTCGAGGACGCGCTGCGCGCCGTCAAGGAACTCGACGGCGTCGTCCCCTATGCCGCGGCCACCAAGGTCGCCCAGCTGAAGGACGTCTTCCCCTGGATGCGGACCTTCGGCTGCCCCCTCGTCGCGGACGGCGCCGTCGCCATCGGCGACGACGCGTCGATCGACGCCATCACCTGGTACAAGTCGCTCTACGACGAGGGGCTGATCGCCCCCGACGTCGACCGGTTCGACGCCCGCGCGCTGTTCTCCCAGGGCCGGGTCGCCTTCTACGACGACGCGGTGGTCGGGAAGGGCGCCACGGCGGCGCAGGCCCCGGACCCGGCGCTCGCCGACGCGATGGTCCCGCTGGCCCGGCCCGTGCTGACGGCCGGTGACACCCCCCAGGCGCTGCTGTGGGGCCATGTCATCGTCATCGCCGAGGGGGACGGCTCGGACAGCGCCACCGAGTTCGCGCTGCACGCCACCACCGACCCGGCCACCACGGCGGAGGTCTTCGAGCGGCTCGCCCTGCCCCCGTCCACCGAGCGCGGGCTGGCCGATCCGGTGGTCGCCGACGACACGTTCACCGTCGAATGGACCGAGAGGATCACCGGCACGGCGACCGCCGGGCCGTTCTGGCACTCCCCGAGGAACGCCCAGATCGAGGAGGCCGTCGCGCGTCGGGTACAGGCCGTGCTCGTCGGCCAGTCATCGGCGCGGGACGCCATGCGGGCCGCCGGGGACGAGGCCGCCTCGCTGCTCGACGCCTGAGCGAACCCGCGTCGACGCGCGGCCGACCCGCCGGCCGTCCGGCTCAGTGCAGGTAGCCGAGGCCCGTCGAGACCAGGTCGGCGTACTCGATGGCCCTGCTCGCCAACTCGGCCTGTCGCTCCGGCAGTCCGAGCGCCGACAGCGAACCCGAGACGGACAGCGCCGCCACGATCTCCCCCGACCGGTCCCTGATGGGCGCCGCCAGGCAGGCCCGGCCGAAGGCCAGCTCCTCGACCTCGGTGGCGTACCCCCGCCCGCGCACCTCCTGGAGCGCGGCCAGCAGCCCGTCGATGTCCGTGATGGTGCCGGGCGTGTACGACGGGTAGGCGGTTCCCAGGAGCTCCGCCACGCGTGCCTCAGGGAGGCCCGAGAGCAGCGCCTTGCCCATCGCGGTGGCGTGCAGCGGGGCCTGCCGGCCCATCAGCGTGAAGGATCGCGGCGCCTGGGGCCCCTCGAAGTGACAGAGGTAGAACAGCGCGGCGCCATGGCGCTCGGCGACGTTGGCGCCGAGGCCCGTCTCGTGGGCGAGGTTCTGCGCGACCTGGCGGGCCGCGCGGTGCACGGGCGACTGGTTGAGCGCGACGCCCGCCAGCGAGACCAGCCGGGGGCCGAGCCGGTGCAGCGCGCTGCGCGGATCCCGGGAGAGGTAGCCGAGCGACTCCAGGACGCTGACCAGCCGGGAGACGGTGGACTGGCCGAGCCCGCTGAGCTCGACGAGCTCCGCGATGCGCCGCTCGGGCTGCTCGTCCGTGAAGAACGCCAACAGGGACAACGCCCGTTCGATGCTCTGGGTGCCGGCCACCGCCGAGCCCGCGGAAGCGTTCCCGCGCGCCACCATCGCTCACCCCCGTTCCGAAGGCCTCCAGAAGGGCCATCCACATGCTGGATGCTACATCGGAGACAGGGGGGCCGCTCGGCGCACGACGACAGCGGTCGGGCCCCGGGGTCCGACCGCGGCGCGGGGCGCCGATCTAAGCGCATAACATGGCGCCGGGGCGAGGAAAGGTGGGAGCGTGGCGAAGGCTGCGACGGTGTACGACGTGGCGCAACGGGCAGGGGTGTCCATCGCCACCGTGTCGATGACCTTTCGTCGTCCCCACAAGGTGAAGGCGGAGACCCGGGAGCTCGTCCTGGCCGCCGCCGAGGCACTGAACTACGTGCCGAGCGCGAGCGCGCGCGGGCTGGCACACGGGCGCACCGGGGCGCTTGGCCTGTACTCGTTCGACTACTTCTTCCCCGAGTCGTTCGACGAACCCGCCGCTGTCGAGGAGATCGGCCAGCTGCCGGCGCGGCGGGAGGTCGCCGTGGTCCGCGAGGACCGGGACGAGGACCACCGTCTGTACCCGCTGTACACCGACGAGGTGCAGCGCGGCGTGGAGCTCGCCTGCTGGCGCCGCGGCTACGCCCTGCTCATGGGGGGCGGCAGCCAGGTCGACAGCGCCGCCGCGGTCACCGACATCGTCGGACGCGTCGACGGCCTGGCGGTGTTCCCCCGTACCGTTCCCGACGACGTGCTGGAGCGGATCTCGCAGCGGATACCGGTGGTGGCGCTCTCCGAGGAGCCCCAGCACGAGGGGCTGAGCATCGTCTCGGCCGACAACCGCGGCGGGACGCGCGCGCTCACGGAGCATCTGATCGCCGAGCACCGACTGCGTGACCTGCGGTTCTTCGGCGAGGTGAGCATCTTCGACTTCGAGGAACGCTTCGCGGGCTTCCAGGCGGCCCGTCAAGCCGCCGGGCTCCGGGCGGCGCGCCCGGATCCGGTCAGGCTGGCGGCGGAACGGAAGGACCCGGGGGGCCTCGTCGCCCGGCTGCTGGCGGACGGCGACCTGCCGGAGGCGTTCGTGTGCGTCACCGACCTGGACGCGATCCGGCTGATGGCGGCGCTGGCCGAGCACGGGGTCCGAGTCCCGGAACAGGTCGTCGTGACGGGCTTCGACGGGGTCGTGGCCGGGCGGGTCGTCCGGCCGACGCTGACGACCGTGCGCCAGCCGATGCAGGCGATGGGAAGCGCCGCCGTGGACATCCTGGTGAGCCGGATCACCAGCCCCGAGACGCCGCCGATCGTGCGCCGCCTGCCGGTACAGGTCGTGCTGCGCGAAAGCTGTGGTTGCACGAGGCCCTGAGGTCTCGGCGCTCGGGATCACCCTGCCCCGGACCACGGAGCGGGCTCGGGGACCCATATCCGTAACGTCCCGGGAATCGACCCTTTACAGCCTCGCATCTAAGCGCTTAGAGTCCGTCCACACCCACAGAATCTAAGCGCTTAGATCACCATGGGATCGGGCGTCGCGCTGCCCGCTCGGGCGGCGGTTTGACGAGAGGAGCAGCGTGATGCGGAGACGGGCTTTCGTCGCGGCCGTGTGCGGATCCATCCCGGTGGTGTTGACCGGGTGCGGACGGGGCGGCACCGGCGCCGACTCGTCGGCGTCCACCGGCGCGATCCCGTCGGGTGAGGTCACCGGCACGATACGCGTGTGGGCGCAGGGCACCGAGGCGGAACTCCTGCCGGAGCTGGCCAGGGGCTTCGAGGAGGAGAACCCCGGGGCGACGGTCGAGGTCACCGCCGTGCCCTGGGAGAGCGCGCACGACAAGTACCAGACCGCGATCGCGGGTGGCACGGTGCCGGACATCGGGATGATGGGCACGACCTGGATGCCCGACTTCGCGAGCGCCTTCCAGTCGGTGCCCGACGGGCTCGACACCGGCGACATCTTCCCCAACGTGATGGGGCCGACCGTGGTGAACGGCGCCACGGTGGGCGTGCCGTGGTACGTGGACGTGCGGGTCATCTACTACCGCACCGACCTGGCCGAGCGGGCCGGCTACTCGAGACCGCCGGGGACCTGGGCGGACTTCCAGGAGATGACCCGGGCCCTACAGACCCGCGCCGGCGCGGACTGGGGCATCGCGCTGCTTCCGCGTGGCACCGACTCCTTCCAGGGCGCCCTGCCGTGGGTCTGGTCGGCCGGCGGGTCGCTGATGAACGGCGACGGCACCGCCTGGACGCTGGACACCCCGGCGACGGTCGAGGCGCTCGAGTTCTACCAGAGCTTCTTCGCCGAGGGCATCGCCGACCCCAACATGTCGACCGAGGCGGGAACGGCCGAGTCGGCGTTCGTCGACGGCCGCACCCCGGTGCTCATCGCCGGCGGTTACGAGATGAGCCTGCTCAGGGAGGCCGGCGGCGACGACTTCGACAGCTCGTACGGCGTGATGACGTTCCCGAGGAACCAGAGCGGCACCTCGTTCGTCGGCGGCTCCGACCTGGTCGTCTTCCGCGCCGCCGGGAACAGCGGCCCGGCCTGGAAGCTGATCGAGTACCTGATCCGGCCCGACGTCCAGGCGGAGTGGTACGAGCTCACCGGCGACCTGCCGGCCTCGCAGTCGGCCTGGGACGACTCGCGGCTGACCGGGAACCCGAAGCTCGCGGTGTTCAGGGAACAGATGGACGACGCCATGTCGCCCCCGGCCAACACGGCCTGGACCCAGGTCGGCGCCGCGGGCGACACCCAGCTGGAACGCGTCGTCAGGGGGACAGAGCCCGCCGAGGCGCTGGGCGAACTGCAGCGCGCCGCGGACTCGATAGGCACCGGGGACTGACCGATGGCGCACAGCACGACGCTCCGGCCCCCGACCGGCGGGCGCCGCGCCGGCCGGGGCCCGGGGAAGCGGGGCCGCGGGAGCCGGGGCGGCCGTGGATCGGCCGCGCGGCGCCGGCAGGGACTGGCCGCGTGGTTGTTCGCGCTGCCGTTCATGGTGGTCTTCGGCTTCTTCATGCTGGTCCCGCTCGTCTCCTCGTTCCTGATGTCGTTCACCGACTTCCGCGGCGCGGACGTGCAGACCCCGTTCGCGGTGAACTTCGTCGGTCTCGACCAGTACGCGGAGTTGTTCGGGGACGCGCAGTTCCGCAGGTCGATGCTCAACACCGCGTACGTCGTCGTCGTGGGCATCCCGCTGACCATCGCGGTCGCCCTCGCGCTCGCCGTGGCGCTCGACAGCGGCATCACCCGGTTCCGCACCCTGTTCCGCACGGGCTTCTACACCCCCGTGGTGACCAGCATCGTCGCCGTCGCCGTGGTGTGGCGCTTCGTCCTGCAACCCGACGGGCTGATCAACACGATGCTCGGTTGGGTCGGAATCGCCGGCCCCGACTGGCTGCACAGCACCACCTGGGCGTTGCCGTCGCTGATCGGCATGACGGCGTGGCGGAACATGGGCACCCTCATGGTCATCTTCCTGGCCGGCCTGCAGAACGTTCCGCCGGAGCTCCAGGAGGCGGCCGTCGTGGACGGCGCGGGACCGTGGCAGCGCTTCCGGCAGATCACCCTTCCCCTGCTGCGTCCCACCCTGTTGCTGGGTGCCGTGCTGCTGTCGGTCGCCTACCTGCAGTTCTTCGAGGAGTCGTTCGTCATGACGCAGGGCGGACCGCTGGACTCCACGTTGTCGGTGAGCTACTTCACCTACAACCAGTTCGGCTTCGGCGAGTACGGATACGCCGCGGCCGCCAGCTACGTGCTGTTCACCGTGGTCGCCGCGCTCAGCGTGATCCAGTTCCGACTGCTGCGCTCCAAGGACTGAGGTGCACGACATGCGAACCGACGCCGCTCCCCGCTCCGGAACCGCTGCCGGCTCCCGACGCTTCCGCGCGCTGACCTACCTGGTGCTCGCCCTCGCGCTCGCCGCGACGCTGTTGCCGTTCGTCTGGATGCTGCTTTCGTCCTTCAAGACCCAGGGGGAGCTGCTGCGCGACCCCGGCGGCTGGCTCCCGCAGTCGCCGACGCTGGACAACTACACGGCCTGGCTCGGCGAGCTGGACATCGGCCGCTACTTCCTCAACAGCCTCGTCGTCGCCGTCGTCACCGTGCTGGGCAACCTGGTGTTCTGCTCGATGGTCGGCTACGCGCTGGCCAAGCTCGACTTCCCCGGCAAGCGCCTGCTGTTCGCCATGGTGATGATCATGCTCATGGTTCCCGGGGTGGTCACCTTCGTGCCGCTGTTCGTCATGGTGGCCAAGCTGCGACTGATCGACACCTATCCGGCTCTGATCCTGCCGTACCTGGCCACCCCGCTCGGGGTCTTCCTCATGCGCCAGTTCATGCTCGGCATCCCCGACTCGCTGCTCGAGGCGGCCAGGATCGACGGCGCCGGGCAGGTGCGGACCTTCGCCCGGATCGTGCTGCCGCTGTGCGGTCCGCCGCTGGCGACCCTCACGATCCTGACCGCGCTCAGCTCCTGGAACAACTTCCTGTGGCCGCTGGTCGCGGCCCAGAGTGAGGACAGATACACCCTTCCGGTCGCCCTGGCCCTGTACTCCCAGGGCCAGAACGCCACGGACTACGGCCTGCTGCTCGCCGGAGCCGTCCTGGTCGTCGCGCCCGTGGTGGCCCTGTTCATGTTCCTGCAACGCTTCTTCGTCCAAGGCGTCGCCACCGTCGGCATCAAGTAACAGCCCTGGCCTTCCCACGCCGATCCCGAACCACAGCCCTGTCCCCGCACCAAGGACTCGCCATGCCTCCGAACCAGCCGTCCCTCCCCGCCGACTTCCTGTGGGGCGCCGCCACCGCCGCGCACCAGATCGAGGGCAACAACACCAACAGCGACTGGTGGCACAGGGAACACAGCGGAAGCCCGCACATATCGGCGCCGAGCCTGGACGCCTGCGACAGCTACCACCGGTGGCGCGAGGACATGGACCTGCTGGCCGAGCTGGGCTTCACCGACTATCGCTTCAGCATCGAGTGGGCCCGCATCGAGCCGGCCCCCGGCCACTTCTCACCGGCCGAGCTGGCCCACTACCGCCGCATGGTCGAGGGCGCACTCGAACGCGGGTTGCGCCCGATGGTCACGCTCCACCACTTCACCGTTCCCCGCTGGTTCGAGGAGCGCGGCGGCTGGACCGCCGAGGGCGCCGTCGACCTGTTCGCCCGCTACGCGGCCGCGACCGCGCCGGTCATCGGCAGCGGCGTACGGCACGTGTGCACCATCAACGAGCCCAACATGGTCGCCGTGACGGCGGGAGCCAGGAAGGCCGGCGACATCGCCTGGGGCCCGGCGGGCCTGCCGACACCCGACGAAGCGACCACCGAGGCCGTCATCGCCGCCCACCGAGCCGCCGTGCGGGCCGTGAAGGAGATCAACCCGGAGGTCCGGGTCGGCTGGACCGTCGCCAACCAGAACTACCAGGCCCTGCCGGGCGCCGAGGACGTCGCCGCGGCCTACCGGCACCCGCGCGAGGACGTGTTCCTCGAAGCGGCCCGTGGCGACGACTTCCTCGGCGTCCAGGCGTACACCCGCACCAGGTTCGGCCCCGAAGGGCCGCTCCCCACCGCGGAGGCCGCCGAGCGCACCCTCACCGACTGGGAGTACTACCCGCCGGCCATCGGCGGGGCCCTGCGGCACTCGGCGAAGGTCGTGGGCGACGTCCCGCTCGTCGTCACCGAGAACGGCGTCGCCACCGACGACGACAACCGCCGGATCGCCTACTACACCGGAGCCCTGTCCGAGGTCGCCGCCGCGCTCGACGACGGGCTCGACATCCGTGGCTACTACGCGTGGAGCGCCCTGGACAACTACGAGTGGGGCTCCTACGAACCCACCTTCGGCCTCATCGCGGTCGACCCGGTCACCTTCGAGCGCCGCCCGAAGCCCTCCGCGGCGTGGCTCGGCTCCATCGGCCGCACGCGGGAACTCCCGCGCGTGGGCTCCTGATGCCGCGGGCGTCCCCCGGCACCCCCCGGGGCGCCGGTGCGCCATGACGCCACCGCCCCCGGGGCCCGAGAACAACCGCACAGGCACGGCACCATCCCCACCGTTCGGCCCTCATCGAGGAGTGAGCCCCATGAACCGTCGCCGTCTGCTCACGGCCGCCACAACGGCGGCAGCGGCCGTCTACGCCGCCGGCCCCAGCGCCTCGGCGGCCCCCTCGGGGGCGAACCGTCGCCGCCTCGCCTCCGACTCCCCCACGCTCAGCGCCGTGTTCGCGGCGACGTACCGGTCCATCGAGGCCATGACCACGGACTTCGGCCTGACCGCGGACAAGATCGACGTGAGCCGACCGGGAGTCCCCGCGCCCTCCCGCCAGACGTCACCGACCAACATCGGCTGCGGACTGTGGTCCACCGTGGCCGCGGCCGGTCTCGGCGTGATCTCCCCCGCCACCATGCGCGACCGCCTCAGCCGCACCGTGGCGGCCGTGGAGCGGCTGGAACGCGCCCACGGGTTCTGGTTCAACTGGTACGACGCGCACGACGGTTCACTCCTGACGGCCTGGCCCGAGACGGGCGATCCCCTCCGCCCCTTCCTGTCGAGCGTCGACAACGCCTGGCTGGTCACGGGCCTGCTGATCGCCGCCGACGCGGACGGCGCCCTGCGCCCGCGCGTCGCGGCCCTCCTCGACGGCGCCGACTGGTCGTACTACTACACGCCCTACGACCCGGCCGATCCGGTGGCGGGCCCCGGTCAGCTGCGGGGCGGCTTCTGGCCCGACAGGCCGGGGAAGGGCGAACCCACGGGACACCACTACGGCGCCCTCAACACCGAGCCCCGCATGGCCAGTTACCTCGGGATCGCGGATGGCACCCTGCCCGGTGAGCACTACTGGCACATGTTCCGCACGCTGCTGCCCGGCATGGGCCAGGAACAGGAGCCCGAGGGAGCGTACGTGACGATCGACGGCGTTCGGGTCTGGCAGGGGCACTACACCCATCGCGGCCGCGCCCTCGTCCCGACCTGGGGCGGGTCGATGTTCGAGGCCCTGATGGTGCCGCTGTTCGTCCCCGAGGCCGAATGGTCCCCCCGCTCCTGGGGCACCAACCACCGGCGCTACGTCCGCAGCCAGATCGAGCACGGCCTGATCGAGGAGGAGTACGGCTACTGGGGCTTCTCCCCCGCCAACATCCCGGAAGGCGGCTACCGCGAGTACGGCGTCGACGCGATCGGCATGCAGGAGGACGGCTACCACTCCCTCGGCGTGGTCACCCCGCACGCCTCCTTCCTCGCCCTCCCCTACGCCGAACAGGAGGTGCTCGCCAACCTCCGCGCCCTGGACCGGGACTTCGGCGCGTACGACGACCGCTACGGCTTCCGCGACTCCGTGAACGTGGCCACGGGCCGCGTCAGCGACTTCGTGCTCGCCCTCGACCAGGGCATGATCGCCGCCGCGCTGGCCCAACGCTTGCGGCCGGGGCTCCTGCAACGCCCGTTCCGCACCGGCGGGTTCCGCTCCCAGGTGCGTCCGCTGCTGACCAGGGAGCGCTTCAGCGTCTGACCGGGCCCGGTGGCGCCGGCCGCGCCCACCCGACGCGACAACCGGGCCAGGCACCTGCCCGTGATCGACCCGACCGAGGCCGTCAGTCGTAGCGCCGGACGGCCGGTGGGCGGACGGCCGCGGCGACGGCGGCGGCGAGCGGCTCGACGTCCGCCGCGGCCAGCGGGGAGACCGTGAGCCGCATGCCTGGCGGGGCCGCGATCCGGAACCGGGCGCCGGGCGCCGCGGCCCAACCGGCGCGCAGCAGGCGGGTGATGGCCGCCGTCTCGTCGGGCACCGGCACCCAGACGTTGAGCCCGCTGCGGCCGTGGGCGGCGACCCCGTGCGCGGCGAGGGCCCCTAGCAGCGCGGCCCGGCGCTCATCGTAGCTACGGGCGGTGTCGGCGCCGGCGCCGACCCGCCAGAGCTCGGCCACCGCGTCCTGCAGGAGGTGGCTGACCCAGCCGGGCCCGAGCCGCAGCCGGCCCTGCACCCGGTCGACGGTGACCGGGTCGCCGGTGCAGACGGCGACCCGCAGGTCGGGGCCGAGCGCCTTGGCGCTCGACCGGACCACGGCCCAGCGGCCGCCGCCGCCGACCAGCGGGTGGTACGGCACGCCGACGATGCCGTGCCCGTGGTCGTCCTCGATGACCAGCACGTCGGGGTGTTCGGCAAGCTCGGCCCGCAACTCGGCGGCGCGCGCCGCCGAGACGGCGGCGCCCGTCGGGTTCTGGGCGCGCGAGGTGACGATCAGCGCGCGGGCGCCGTTCCGCAGGGCGCGGCGGACCGATCCGGGCAGCGGCCCCTCGTCGTCCACCGAGACCGGAAGCGGGCGGAGGCCGAGCGGCGCGACGAGGTCGAGCAGGCTGCCCCAGCCCGGGTCCTCGACGGCCACCGCGTCGCCAGGGCGCAGCCAGGCTTCGAGCACCCGCTCGACCGTGTCGAGGGCGCCGGAGGTGACGACCAGGGGGCCGGCCGGGACGCCGTCCGCGTCGAAGGAGGCGCGGGCGGCCGTGGCCAGCTCGGCGGCCATCGGCGGGCCGCCGTAGAGCATGGGCGAGCGGCCGGCGCGCGCCGCGGCGGCGGCGAGGGCCGGGCCGAGCGGCGGCAGCAGGGCCGGGTCCGGGTTGCCCTGGGAGAGGTCGCGGACGCCTGGCGGCACCTCGACGGCGATGGCGTCACGGGGACTGCTGGCGGGGCGGGCCCGCACCCGGGTGCCGCGGCGGCCGGCGGTCTCCACCACCCCGCGGTCCCGCAGGGCGCGGTAGGCGGCGGCCACGGTGTTGGGGTTGACCCCGAGCTGGTCGGCCAACTCGCGCAGCGAGGGCAGCGGTTGGCCGGGCAGCAACGCGCCGTCACGGACTCCGCGTTCGACGCTGGCGAAAATCTCGGCGGCGCGCCGCCCCTCGATCCGATACTCTCCTAGCACAGACACAATTTTGCACTAATGCATTCGGCTTCGCAAGCCGACGAGCAGGGAGGTCCCGTGGCGGCCATCGACAGTTCCTCAGACTCCCCACGGAGCTATCCGCGGACCGAGCGGACCACTCCGACGCGCGCCCGGGAGCGGGTCGGCTACGACCGGGCGCTGGTGCACGGCATCCTCGACGACGGCTACCTGTGCCATCTGGGCTTCGTCAGGGACGGCTCGCCCGTGGTGCTGCCCACCCTCTACGCGCGGCTCGGCGAGCGGCTCTACCTGCACGGCTCCACCGGGTCCCGGGCGGCGCGCACCGCGACCGAGGAGCCGGTCGGCCTCGAGGTCTGCGTGACCGTGACCCACGTGGACGGCCTGGTGCTGGCCAGGTCGGCCTTCCACCACTCCGTCAACTACCGCTCGGTGGTGGTGCACGGCGTCGCCAGGCCGGTCACGGACCCGGCGGAGAAGCGCCGGGCGCTCGACGTGGTCGTGGACCAGGTGCTGCCGGGCCGGGCGGCGGACTGCCGGCCGGCCAGCGCCAGGGAGTCGGCCGCCACGGCCCTGCTCTCGCTCGACCTGTCCGAGGTGTCGGCCAAGGTCCGCACCGGCGGCCCGAAGGACGAGCCGGCGGACCTGGCGCTGCCGCACTGGAGCGGCGTGGTCCCGGTGCGCCCGGGTTACGGGCCGCCCGAGCCGGCGGGCGACGAGCCGACGCCCGACTATCTCGGGCGCCTCGTGGGAGCCTGACCACCCGGACGGGTGGTGTGGCGGCGCCGGCGGGCGGGAACCTGGCTCGTTGCCCGGGCGTCCAAGCCCGCGCGGTGTGTGTTTACCTGCAGAACCCCCCACATCCGGCCGAACTCCCCACATTCGGAGGCGATCGTGGCCATTCGTCCGCTCCGCTCGGCAGCGGTACTCACCCTCAGCATTCTCGCGCTCGCCGCCTGCGGCGGGTCCAACGGCACAGCACAGGACGGCGGTTCGGCCGCCGAGGACTCCCAGGCCGGCGAGCGAGCGCCCGACGGCGGGGAGGCGAACACCCTCCCCGACACCGACCCGGGCACCGATCCCGACCCCGGCGAGGATCCGGGCGCCGATGCCGACGAGCGGGACACCGATCCCGGCGCCGAGGCCGGCTCCACCGACGACCAGGGCTCGACGCGGGCCGACCCGGCCTGGTGCTCGACCGACGCGCTCGCCGCCTCGTTGAACCCGCTGAACGCGGCGGCGGGCCAGCGCTATGCGGCGCTGGTGCTCACCAACACCTCGGAGGCGGCCTGCCGCACCCAGGGCTGGCCCGGCCTCACGCTGGAGTCGGGCGACGGCGCGGCGCTGCCCACCACCACGGTCAGGGACGACTCGCGGGCCCCGGACCAGCTCACCATCGCGCCGGGCGCCAGCGCCTGGGCCCAACTGCACTGGACGGTGGTGGCGGGCGACAACGACGCCGACGACGGCACGTGCGGCCCCGACCCGGCCAGGCTCGAGGTGATCCCGCCCGACCAGGAGGCGGCGACGCCGGCCGACTGGGCGTTCGGCCAGGTCTGCGGCGCCGGCCGGATCGAGGCCCTGCCGCTGGCCGACGGCAGCGGCCCCACGGAGTAGTACCCCGCGGCGTGGCCGGGCCCGGCGGGGCCCGGCCATGCCCTACGCGGTGGGCAGCCAGTCGACCCGGCCGGCGAGGAGCGCGTAGCCCACGAAGGCCACGATGTCGATCAGCGCGTGGGCCACCACGAGCGGCATCACCCGGCCCCACCGCCGGTACAGCCAGACGAAGATCACGCCCATCGCGACGTTGCCGAAGAAGCCGCCGACGCCCTGGTAGAGGTGGTAGGTGCCGCGCAGCACCGAGCTGCCGACCAGCACGGCCGTCGGCGACCAGCCGAGCTGCCCGAGCCGCAGCACCAGGAAGCCCAGCACGATCACCTCCTCGACGACCGCGTTCTGGATCGCGGCGAGGATCAGCACCGGCATCTTCCACCAGACGTCCGGCAGCGACTCGGGGACGACGGTGAGGTTGGCGCCGGCCGCGTGCGCGCCGAGGTAGAGCAGCAGCCCGGTGCCGCCAATGCCGGCCGCCACGACGGCGCCCCAGGCGAGGTCGAAGCGTGGCCGGGTGGCGTCGAAGCCGAGGGCGCGCAGCCCGGGCCCAGGCCGGAGGGCGCCGTCGCCCGCCGGGCCGTGCCCCGCGGGGAGGCCACCGCCCCAGGTGAGGCCCCTTCCCCACGTGAGGAGGTACGCCACCAACAGCACCGGCACCAGCGCGGTGGTGATCCCGAACAGCTGCCAGGCCAGGTCGAGCCAGGGCCGGTCGGGGGCGCGGGAGGAGTTGAGGTTGGCCGCGTGGTCGCCGAGGCCGCCGGGGCGGGTCAGCACCCCGGTGAAGCTGATCAGCGCGCTCACCGCGCTGGCGCCGAGCGAGAGCCCGAGCACCAGCAGCAGTTCGTCGCGAGGCACCCGCCGCGGCGGCCGCTCACCGGCCCCGGTGAGCGGCACGTCGAGCGCCGCCCCTTCGCCGTCCGGCTTCAACGCCACTCCGCCTCCCGTCCGGCGGGATCGGACGCCGGCCGGGCCGCCGACGGCCGGTCAGACGCCGGCCGGCCAGCTGTGCACGGGGGTGTCCGTCCGCGCCAGATCGCAGTATCGCCGGACGAGCTCGCGAAGGGCGGTCGGCCGGTCAGCTCCACTGGCCACCAGTTGGTGGTAGGTCCGAGTCTGCCAGCCCGCCCCGGTGACCCGACGCCGGCACCGCCCCTCGATCACGGAGAGGTAGTGCTCGCGGTCGGGTGCCGCCACGCCGGCGGCCGCCAGGCCCTGGGCGGCGAGCGGCAGCAGCCGCTCGGCTATCAGCCGGTGGGCGGGTAGCCTGGCGATGCCCGTGCCGTCCTCGGCCGGCCAGCCGAACTCGGCGTCGATCCCGTGTCGGCAGGCGGCCTGGAAGTTCTCCTCGGCGACGGCGAACGGCAGCCGCCGCCACACCGGCTCCGGCTGGTCGGCCAGCGCCCGCACCAGCCCGTAGTAGAAGGCGGCGTTGGCGATGGTGTCGGTGACGGTGGGCCCGGTGGACAGCACCCGGTTCTCCACCCGGAGGTGCGGCACGCCGTCGACGACGGCGTAGACCGGCCGGTTCCAGCGGTAGACCGTGCCGTTGTGCAGGGCGAGTTCGCCGAGCGTGGGCACGCCGCCGGCCTCGACCACGGAGAGCGGGTCCTCCTCGTCGCGGAGCGGCAGCAGCGCCGGGTAGTAGCGGACGTTCTCCTCGAACAGCTCGAGCACCGAGTCGATCCAGCGCTCGCCGAACCAGGCGCGCGGGCGCACGCCCTGGGCGGCCATCTCGGGCGGCCGGCTGTCGGTGGCCTGGAGGAAGAGCTGGAGCCTGGACTCCTGCCAGAGCTCGTGGCCGAAAACGAACGGGGAGTTGGCGCCGACCGCGATCTGCGCGGCGGCGGTCACCTGGGCGGCGTTCCAGGTGTCGGCGAACCGGTCGGGGGTGACCTGGAGGTGGAACTGGACGGAGGTGCAGGCGGACTCGGCGGCGATCGAGTCGAAGCTCTGCGAGAGGGTCTCGGTGCCGGTGATGTCGAGGTGGATGGCCTCGCCGCGGGCGGCGAGGATCTGGTCGTTGAGGAGCGTGTAGCGGTCGCCTGGCGACAGGCTGCCTGGCGCCATCTCCTCCGGGGTGATCGTCGGCAGCACCCCGGTGAGCACCAGGCCGGCGCCGAATTCGGCCGCCATTCGGTCCGCGTATCCGATCGCGATGCGCAGTTCTTCGGCCAGATCGTCGAAGACCCGGCCGAACAGGCGCCGCGGTGGCATATTGAGTTCTATAGTGAATTGACCTAGCTCCGACTGGAAATCCCGGGTGGCCATTCGGGCGAGCACTTCGTCGTTCACCATTCGCGGCGAGCCGCCGGAATCCGCCATGGACAGTTCGACCTCGAGGCCGATCAGATCGCGCGGTCCGTCGAAGCGCTCCTCGCGCAGCAGCCTCTCCAGCGCCGTCAGGCAGTCGTGCAGCCGGGCGCGGTACTCCTGACGGGCCGCCAGATCGAAGCGATCGGCCACGAACTTCTCCCCCATGGGGGTACCTCCTCCGTCGAGCGGTGCCCCGATCCTGCCCAGCGTGGCAGGTGGGAGAACCCGGTCCCACGGCGGCCGGGGCCGCGGGCCCGGCATATTCCTGCGGAATATTCACTGCCCGAACACATCGGGCGGCGTCCGGATTTCTCCTTGCCGAAACACGTGGGGGCAGCTAGTCGAAACATGGGGTGAACACGCAGGGTATAAAATTCGCAGTGGCGTGTCTCCCATTCCAGAGGCCACCTACTCCAAAGCGAGAGGCGACCCATCATGCCCCTGCGTATCCCCTCGGCCCCGGCTTTGGCCGAACAAACTGTCGTCGCCGCACTGCGCGAGGACACCCCGCGGAAACCGCGTCCAGCGCACCTCGCCGGGGGGACCCCCCGCCCGGTGCTTCCGCTCCCCCTGCACCGGCTGGCGCCGGTCACCTCGCTCGCCGAGCCGCCGCGGGCCAGGCTGACGGGCTGGCGCTTCCTGCTCGAGGCCGACGGCCGGGCGGTGGGCGCCGCCGAGACCGCGCTCACGGCGGACGGCTGGGTGTTCTCCCACTTCCTGGCGGGGCCGTTCATCGCCTCGACCGAACGGGGCGTCGGGTTGGCCGAATCCCTGCCGACGCCGTACCAGCCCCGGCTGCTCTCGATCCCCGAGTTGTACATGCTCACGCTGTGGCTGCACGCCGATCTGGACGCGGACCCGACCACGGGAGACCCGCTCCCCGACGACCTGTTGGTGCCGCTCGCGCCGGCGCCGCCCGGCATCGCGGCCGACCGGCCGATGCGCACCGACGCGCTGCTGCCGCTGGTGACCAGCCGGGTGGCGCCGCTCGGCCTGGCCAGTTAGGGGCCGGGCCTCACGTCCCGGCCGCATGCCGGGCACGCACGACGGCGCCCGGGGTGGTGGCGATCCACCACCCCGGGCGCCGGAACGCGCGGCGGCTCAGCCCGCGTAGTCGGCCACCGGCGGGCAGGAGCAGACCAGGTTCCGGTCGCCGAAGGCGCCGTCGATGCGGCGCACGGGCGGCCAGTACTTGTCCTGCCGCTCGCCGTCGGCCGGGAACGCCGCCTCGGCCCGGGTGTAGGGGTGCGGCCAGTCACCGGTCAACTGCTCGGCGGTGTGCGGGGCGTTGCGCAGCGGATTGTCGCCCTTCGGCCACTCACCCGTGCCGACCCGGTCGATCTCGGCGCGGATGGCGATCATCGCCTCGCAGAACCGGTCGAGTTCCGCCAGGTCCTCGCTCTCGGTGGGCTCGATCATCAGCGTGCCCGCGACGGGGAACGACATGGTCGGCGCGTGGAAGCCGTGGTCGATCAGCCGCTTGGCGATGTCGTCGACGGTCACGCCGGTCGCCTTGGTCAGCGGCCGGACGTCGATGATGCACTCGTGCGCCACCAGACCGCCCGGGCCCGTGTAGAGCACCGGGTAGTGCGGCTCCAGGCGCTTGGCGACGTAGTTCGCGCCGAGTACGGCGACCTGGGTGGCGCGGCGTAGCCCGTCGGCGCCCATCAGCCGCAGGTAGGCCCAGGAGATCGGCAGGATACCGGCCGATCCCCAGGGCGCGGCCGCGATCGGGCCGATGCCGCCGCCCTCGGGGCCGGCGGCCGGCTGCAGCGGGTGGCCGGGCAGGTAGGGCGCCAGGTGGGAGCGGACGGCGACCGGGCCGACGCCTGGGCCGCCGCCGCCGTGCGGGATGCAGAAGGTCTTGTGCAGGTTCAGGTGCGAGACGTCGGCGCCGAAGTGCCCGGGCCTGGCGAGCCCGACCAGCGCGTTGAGGTTGGCGCCGTCCACGTAGACCTGGCCGCCGGCCTCGTGCACCGCGGCGCAGATGGCGGCGATGTCCTCCTCGAACACGCCGTGCGTGGAGGGGTAGGTGACCATCAGGACGGCCAACTCGTCGCGGTGCCGGTCGATCTTGGCGCGCAGGTCGGCCGCGTCCACGTCGCCGTTCTCGCCGGTGGCGACGACCACCACGCGCATGCCGGCCATCACGGCGCTGGCCGCGTTGGTGCCGTGCGCCGAGGAGGGGATCAGGCAGACGGTGCGCCCGGGCTCGCCGTTGGCGCGGTGGTAGGCGCGGACCGCGAGCAGCCCGGCGAGCTCGCCCTGCGAGCCCGCGTTGGGCTGCAGCGAGACCCGGTCGTAGCCGGTGATCTCGGCCAGCCGGTCCTCGAGTTCGCGGATCAGGGTGAGGAAGCCCTCGGCCTGCTCGACGGGCGCGAAGGGGTGAAGACCGGCGAACTCCGGCCAGGTGACCGGCTCCATCTCGGCCGTGGCGTTGAGCTTCATGGTGCACGAGCCCAGCGGGATCATGCCGCGGTCGAGGGCGTAGTCGCGGTCGGCCAGCCGCCGCAGGTAACGCAGCAACGAGGTCTCGGAGCGGTGCCGGTGGAAGACCGGGTGGGTGAGGTACTCGTCGTCGCGGAGCAGCGCGGCGGGCAGCGCGTCCGGGGTCACGGCGTCCAGCTCCGCGATCCGCCCGGCGTCCGCGTCGACGCCGAAGGCGCCCCAGACGGCGGCCAGTTGGGCCCGCGTCGTGGTCTCGTCGCAGGAGATGCCGAGGTGGTCGGCGTCGGTCTCGCGCAGGTTGATCCCGGCCGCGCGGGCGGCCGCGGCGATCTCGGCCGCCCGGCCGGGCACCCGGGCGGTGACGGTGTCGAAGAACGCGTCGTGGACGGTCTCGACGCCGCCCGCGCGCAGCCCGGCGGCCAGCAGCGCGGCGTAGCGGTGGGTGCGGCGGGCGATGGCGGCCAGCCCGTCGGGGCCGTGGTGGACGGCGTACATGCCGGCCATCACGGCCAACAGCACCTGGGCGGTGCAGATGTTGCTGGTGGCCTTCTCCCGGCGGATGTGCTGCTCCCTGGTCTGGAGCGCCAGCCGGTAGGCGGGCCGGCCGTCGGCGTCCCTGGAGACGCCGACCAGCCGGCCGGGCAGGCTGCGGGCGTAGGCGTCGCGGACGGACATGTAGCCCGCGTGCGGCCCGCCGAAGCCCATCGGGACGCCGAAGCGCTGGCTGGAGCCGACGGCGATGTCGGCGCCCAGCTCGCCGGGCGAGGTGAGCAGGGTGAGGGCGAGCAGGTCGGCGGCGACGGCGACCACCGCGCCGAGCTCGTGCGCCCGCTCGATGACCGCCCGGTGGTCGCGCACCGCGCCGGAGGCGCCCGGGTACTGGAGCAGCACGCCGAAGACGCCGCGCTCGGCCACCTCGGCCGGCACCCCGGCGTCGAGGTCGGCGACGACGACCTCGACGCCCGTCGGCTCGGCCCTGGTGCGCACGACCTCGATGGTCTGCGGCAGACAGTCGGCGTCGACCAGGAAGACGCCGTCCCGCACCTTGCCGACCCGGCGGGCCAGGGCCATCGCCTCGGCGGCCGCGGTGCCCTCGTCGAGGAGCGAGGCGCCGGCGGTGGGCAGCCCGGTGAGGTCGGCGACGACGGTCTGGAAGTTGAGCAGCGCCTCCAGGCGCCCCTGCGAGATCTCCGGCTGGTAGGGCGTGTAGGCCGTGTACCAGGCCGGGTTCTCCATGACGTTGCGGAGGATGACCGGCGGCGTGAAGGTGCCGTGGTAGCCGAGGCCGATCATCGAGTGCGCCACCTGGTTGCGCCCGGCGAGCGCGCGGAGCTCGGCGAGGACCTCGGCCTCGCTCGCCGCGTCCGGCAGGCGCAGCGCCTCGGCGCTGCGGATCGCCTCGGGGACGGCGGCGGCGGTGAGTTCGTCGAGCGAGCCGTAGCCGACCTGGGCCAGCATCTTGGCCTGGGCGGCGGCGTCCGGGCCGATGTGCCGGGCGGCGAACGGGGTACCACGCTCGAGCTCGGTGAGCGGGGTGCGGGAGACGGTCATGGGTGGAGGCTCCTCCTGGTCGCGGCGACCTCGGGGGTTCGGGCGGCACTGCCCGACCGGCCTCCCCCTCTGTCATCCGGTCTGTCGCCCGGACCTGAGAGCTTCACCGCGGCGCCCGGGGGGCCACGGCTTGCACCGTCGGTGAGGGTGGCCGTGCGGCGCACCCTGCTTTCCAGAGTGGTCTCACTCGCGCGGTACGTGGGCCTGAGAGATTCCGGGGAGGATTTGCTCCTTCGGCGCTCGCCGCCCGACGGGCGGCGGGACTCTCCCGCGCGGGATCGTCAACCGTCTTCGAGCCTACCAGCGGACTTCCCACCCCGAACGTCCCGTGCGTGCTCCCGGACGCCGTCGCTAGCCGCCGTCCTCCTGGGGGACGTCGAGGCCGTAGTGGTGGTACAGCTGCAACTCCTGTTCGGGCGACAGGTGGCGGCCGACGCCGAAGTCCGGCGCGTCCCGGATCAGCGAGCGCTCGAAGGGCACCCGCAGGGCGTCCTCCACCAGTTCGCTCGGCTCCAGCGGGACGAACGCGTCACGGCTGAACAGGCCGGTCCGCACCGCCGCCCACTCCGGGGTGCCGGTCGCGTCGTCGAGGTACACCTCGTCCACGGTGCCGATCTTGGTGCCGTCGCGGTCGAACGCCTTGCGGCCGATCAGGCTACGCGGGTCGATGTCGGTCTGCACGCTTCCTCCCACTGCTCGCCGCCCGTCACGAAGAGGCGGTGCCACCTCCTACGAAAGAGCACAATCCGGCGGTCGGCCAGTCGAGCACGGAGCGTCGGGGACCAGCGGGAGGGGCGCCGAGTGGGTCAGCTCGGGGTCGTCGAGGAGGAAGGTCCTGGCGCGTCCTGGCGGGGATCCGGGCTGTTCGAAGCGGACGGTGACGCGGCCGACGCCGCTGCCCTGGATCCAGCCGGGCCCGTAGTGGCGGTGGGACACGTCGAGGCCGGGCAGCCAGCGACGCTCGGGCGCGGCCTCGGCGCCGGCCGCCGCCGGGGGCGCGGCGGGCGGCGGCTCGGGCGGGACGGCCTGGGCGAACAGGTCCTCCTGGGTGAAGTCGGCGAGACCGCTGACGCCGACGCCGAGCAGCCGGACGCCCGCCGTGGTGTCCACGCCCTCCAGCAGCCGCCCGGCGGCCTCGGCGATCACCGCCGGGTCGTCCGTGGGACCGCGCAGCGTCTCGGAGCGGGTCAGGGTGGTGAAGTCGTACCGCCTGACCTTCAGCACCACGGTGCGGCCCGAGCGGCCGGCGGAGCGCAGCCGCTCGACGCAGCGGTCGGCGAGCCTGGCGACCTCGAACCTGACCCTGGCCCGGTCGGTGACGTCGGTGTCGAAGGTGTCCTCGACGGAGATCGACTTGGCGTCCCGGTCGGGCACCACCGCGCGGTCGTCGAGGCCGAGCGCCATCGCGTACACCGCGTGGCCGTGCGCCCTGCCGAGCAGCCGCAGCAGTTCGTCCTCGCCGGCCTCGGCGGCCTCCCCCACGGTGCTCAGCCCGGCCCGGCGCAGCGTCTCGGCGGTGGCCGGGCCGACCCCGGGCAGGGTGCGCACCGGCATCGGGGCGAGCAGCGCGCGCTCGGTGCCGGGCTGGATCAGGGTGAGCCCGTCCGGCTTGGCCTGCTCGGAGGCGATCTTGGCGAGCATCTTGGAGCCGGCGAGCCCCACGGAGCCGGTCAGCGCGGTGGCGGCCAGGATCCGGGCGCGCAGCTCCTCGCCGACCCGGCGCGCGGCCTCGGCCGAGGTGGGCGGCCGCGGGCCGGCGGCGAGGTCGACGAACGCCTCGTCGAGGCTGAGCGGCTCGACCAGCGGCGAGAGCTGGGCGAGCAGGGCCATCACCCGCTCGCTGATCTCCCGGTAGACGGCGAAGCGCGGCACCAGGAACGCCGCGTGCGGCGACAGCCGGCGGGCCTGGCCCATCGGCATCGCCGAGTGCACCCCGAAGCGCCTGGCCTCGTAGGAGGCGGTGGCGACGACGCCGCGCGGGCCCAGGCCGCCCACGATCACCGGCTTGCCCCGCAGGCTCGGCTTGGCCGCCTGCTCCACCGAAGCGTAGAAGGCGTCCATGTCGAGGTGCAGGATGCTCGGCTGGCCTCTCACAGCTCCGATGGTGCCGCAGGGCACCGACAGTGGCCCCGCGAACCCGCCTCAGCCGCGGCCGCGGCGCCTGGCGAGCTCGTCCCCCGGGTGCTCGGCCGGCACCGCCTCGCCGGTGTCGACCCGCTCGGCCTGGAGCTGCGCGAGGGCGCTCTCCACGTCCGCCCAGACGGCGCCGACCGCGATCCCGAAGACGCCACGGCCACCGCGCAGCAGCTCCGCCAGGTCGTCGGGCGACGCGCAGCGGTAGACGGCCGCGCCGTCGCTCATCAGGGTCGTCTCGGCCAGCTCGGCGAGATCGGCGGCGCGCAGCGCCTGGGCCGCGGTCCTGATGCTCTGCAGCGACACCCCGGCGTCCAGCAGGCGCTTGACGATCTTGAGGACGAGGACGTCCCGGAAGCTGTAGAGCCGCTGACTGCCCGAGCCGTGCGCCGGGCGCACGCTGGGCGGGACCAGGCCGGTGCGGGCCCAGTAGTCGAGCTGGCGGTAGGTGATCCCCGCCGCCGCGCAGGCGCTGGGGCCGCGATATCCGAGCTCCTCGACCCCGGCCCGCCCCTGCGGGGCCACCGATTGCCGCAGCCCCGGCCTCGGCGGCGCCCCCGGGAGGGCGGACACCCCACCCACCGCTCTGGTGTCGCCGTTACCTGTCACGCCGGCCTCCGTTCCGCATGCCCCGACTGTGCCTTCGTCGCTCACCGGCTGTCACGATGAGCACGCACACAGCGCTCCTCCCAAGACATGCCCCATCGAAGCTAGGCATCCACCCGCAACGCGTCAACGATCGCCACGCGCCCCCTACTGGCTGGTGCCGAAGTCCTCCGGAGAGATCTGGTCGAGGAACTCGCGGAACCTCTCCACCTCGTCCTCCTGCTCGTCCGGGATGATGATCCCCGCGTCGTCGAGCACGGCATCACTGCCATAGATCGGTGTTCCGACGCGCAGCGCGAGGGCTATCGCGTCGGATGGACGAGCACTGACCTCAACCCCGCTGGCGAACACGAGCTCGGCATAGAAAACCCCGTCGCGCAGATCGGTGATCCGCACCGCGCTGAGCTCCTGCCCCACCGCCTCGAGCACGTTCTTGAAGAGGTCGTGCGTCAGCGGCCGAGCAGGGGTCATGCCCTGCTGGGCGAACGCGATGGCGGTCGCCTCTCCCGGTCCGATCCAGATCGGGAGATAGCGATCACCGCCGACTTCACGGAGAAGCACGATGGGCTGGTTGTTGGGCATTTCCACCCGCACGCCCACGACGTCGAGCTGATTCACACAGCAACCCTAGGCCGTGCCCGGGGCATTTGGATAGTCGAGCACCACCAAGCGGCCGGCACGCGACCCTCGCCGGTCAGAATCCGTGCCTTCCAACGAAGAAAACCAGCCGGTACTTGCCGATCTGCACCTCGTCACCGTTGGTGAGCACCACGGAGTCGATGGGCTCGCGGTTCACGTAGGTGCCGTTGAGGCTGCCGACGTCACTGGCCGTGAACCCGCCGTCGGGGGTGCGGCGGAACTCCACGTGCCGCCGGGAGACCGTGACGTCGTCCAGGAAGATGTCGCTCTGCGGGTGACGGCCGGCGGTGGTCAGGTCGCCGTCCAGCAGGAAGCGGCTGCCCGAGTTGGGCCCGCGGCGGACGATCAGCAGGGCGGAGCCGACGGGCAGGGCGTCGACGGCGGCCTGGGCCTCGGCCGAGAGCGCGGGCGCCGGGTGCTGGCCGGTGATCTCCGCCTCGTAGGCCTCGAGCCCGGAGATGGAGATCGTGGAGGTGGTCTCGGATGAGCCCTCGAGGCCGACGCGCAGCGCGTTGCCGCAGTTGGAGCAGAACCGGCTGGTGGCGGGGTTGCGGTGGCCGCAGCGGCCACAGGGCGAACCGCCGGCGGCCGGCTGGGAGCCTATGCCGCCCGCCCCGCCGACCTCGTCACGGAACAACGGGCGCCCCTGGTCCGCACCGGACGCCGACGCTGGCGTGTCGCCATGCTGGCGGGCGCGGGGGCGTGCGGCACTGTGACTGCCGCTCTTACGCCTGCCGAACAAACGAGCGAAAAAACTCACCAGCGATCCCCTCGCGCGTAGCCCGCCCCATCGGTGGACGGGGCGGTCCATTTTCTATCACCGGCCGCTCATGACGTCGTGACAACGTCCACGGCCTCCGTCCAGTTTCCCTCACCGAGCGCCACACGGAGCCGCCGCCCCCCTGACGCCGCCTCAGGTCACGATGACGACTGAGCGTAGTCAGGCTGCTCGGCCGATCGCAAGGCGTCGACCAGCACGGTCTCCGGGCGGTCCATGGTGACGCCGACCCCCTCGTTCTCCAGGGACTGCACCACTCCCCCGGGAATGTTGAGCGCCGGTTCCAGGTCCTGCGGGCGGCCTATGGCCGAGACCAGGTACGGCGCCCCGACCGGCTGACCGTCGATGCGCACCCCGCCGTTCTGGTCCACGAAGGAGGTGTCGGCCACGATCCGCACATCGTTGATCTGGATCGCCTCGGCGCCGGCGGCGCGCAGTTCCTGCACCGCGTCGAGCAGCATATCCGCCTCCACCGCCCCTCGCGGATCGCTGACGCGCAGCGTGATCCCCAGGCCCTCGGCGGCCACCGTACCGGCCAGGACGCCCAGCTGGCGCTCCCTCTCCCGGGTCTGCCTGCGGGCCTCCTCGGCCTGGTCGGAGCTGGTCTCCAGGTCGGTGCGCTGCTCCTCGAGCCTCGCCCGCTCCTCCTCCAGGCGCGCGGTCCTGTCGTCCAGGTCGCTGAGGATCCTGACCAGGTCCTCGGGGCGGGCGTTGCGCAGCGCCGTCTCCTCGCTGCTCGCGGCCCGCACCTGGATCGCGAGACCGAGGCCGAGGGCGAACAGCAGCGCGGCGGCGAGCAGCTGGCTGCGGGTCACCCGGGGCGGCCAGAGCGCGTCGAGCAGGGCCCTTGGCCCGGCCGGCTCGGGGACGTCGGGTGTGGTGTCGGCCGGCGGCCGCGGCGTTCCCTCGGTCATCGGCGTCACGCCCGGAAGACGTGGCGGCGGATGGCGGCCGCGTTGGAGAAGATCCGGATCCCGAGGACCACCACCACGCCGGTGGAGAGCTGGGCGCCCACGCCCAGCTTGTCCCCGAGGAAGACGATCAGCGCGGCCACCGTGACGTTGGAGAGGAAGGACACCACGAAGACCTTGTCGTCGAACACCCCGTCGAGCATCGCGCGGACCCCGCCGAAGACCGCGTCGAGCGCGGCGACCACGGCGATCGGCAGATACGGCTCGACGCCGGTGGGCACCACGGGTCGGGTGAGTATTCCGGCCACGACTCCCAGGACGAGCCCCAGAACGGCGATCACTACGGGTTACCTTCTCCTGTTTACTCGGTCGCGGGCTCGGCCGCGCCCACGGGGCTGGCCGAACGTATGGTCAGGCTCGGCGCGGCGGGCAGCCGCAGCTGGTCGCCGACCTCGGTGCTGAAGCCGATGCCGTGGTCGTCGGCGAGGAGCTGGAGGTAGCGGCCCTCGGGAGTGGCGGCGAAGGCGGCGGCCAGCTCCTCGCCCCCGCCGACCACCCGCAGCGTGTAGGGCGGGACGAGGGGCCGGTTGTCGACCAGCACCGCGTCCCCGGCGGCGCGGATCGCGGAGAGCGCGGTCAGCCGCTGGTCGTTGACGGAGATCGCCTCGGCGCCGGCCCCCCAGAGGCCGTTGACGATCCGTTGCAGGTCCCGGTCGCGCACCCGGCCGCTCTCCCCGAAGCCGCCGTCCCTCGGGCTGCCGGGGGCCGCCTGCCCGGTGCCCTCGGCGTCGTCGACGGTGAGCACGAGGCCGGGGCCCGACACGGCGGTGGCGCCGGCGAGCAGGGCCACCAGGTCGGCCCGGGCGGCGTGGTCGTCGGGGAGCGCGGCCCGCTGTCGGGCCGCCACGTCGGCGCGCAGCGCGTCGACGGTGCCCTGGAGCCGGTCGAGGTCGTCGGTGCCGGCCTCGACCCGCTCCAGCAGTTCCTCGCGCTCCCTGGCGACCGTGGGGGCGGCGTCCCTGGCGTGCGCGGCGCCCAGGGTGACCACCAGGGCGGCCAGCGCGAGACCGGCGGCCAGCCAGATCCTGGCGCGCGCGCCGGCCGGCAGCCCGGCCCGGCCGGCCGCGCGCCGCCTGGCGGCCGCCTGGGCGTACCCCTCGTCGAGCGAGTGGTCCATGACGGTGGTCAACAACGACATGGAGGCGTCGGGGCGCGCCCCTCGGCGACCTCGTCCGGGAGACGCCCCCGGCCGGCGCGGGCCCGGCTCCTGGGATGGCATGGCGGGCATGATTGCACGCCATGCCCGCGAAGATCGAAACGGGCCCGGGGATCGGCCCACCCGCCCCGGCCGGCGGGTGAGCCCGACCCGGCGGGCTCAGCGTTCGGCGCTGTCCACGATCACCGACCACTCGTCGAGCAGTTCGGAGGCGGTGGCGTCGTCGGGGCCCTCGGCCCACAGGTGGGTGACGGCCTCCGCCGGGTCCGGCAGCACCAGGACCCACCGGCCGTCCGGCTCGACCACCCGCACGCCGTCGGTGGTGTCCACCGACCGCTCGCCGGCCGCCTCCACGACGCGGCGCATCACCAGGCCCTTGATGGCCCAGGGAGTGATGACGTCACGCTTGAGGACGTGGGCGCGCGGGATGCGGGCGTCGATCTGACTGAGCGACAGCTGGGTGCGGGCCACCAGGCCGATCAGCCGGGCGAAGGCCGCGGTGGCGTCGAACACGCTGGAGAACTCGGGGACGATGAAGCCGCCCTGGCCGTCGCCGCCGAAGACGGATCCCTCCTTGTGCGCGACGCGGGTGAGGTCGTCGGGGGACGTCGTCGTCCACTCGACCTGGGTGCCGTGGTAGGCGGCGACCTGCTCGGCGATCCGGGTGGTGGTGACCGGCAGCGCGACCCGGCCGCTGCGCCGCTCGGCGGCGATCAGGTCGAGCATGACGAGCAGCGCGCGCTGGTCCTCGACGATCCGGCCGCGCTCGTCCACCAGGGAGAGCCGCTCGCCCACCGGGTCGAAGCGGACGCCGAAGGCGGCGCGCGCCGAGGAGACGATCTCGCCGAGCCTGACCAGGCCGGCCCTGCGGGCCTCGGCGGTCTCGGTGGGCCGCGCCTCGTTGAGGCCGGGGTTGATGGTGAGGGCGTCGACGCCGAGCCGGCCGAGCAGGCTCGGCAGCACGAGGCCCGCGCTGCCGTTGGCGGCGTCGACCACGATCTTGAGCCCGGACTCGGCGACCCCCGTGGTGTCCACCTCGCGCATCACCGAGCCGGTGTACGCGTCGAACACGCTGGCGGGGAACCGCAGGTCGCCGATCTCGCCCGGGAAGGCCCTGCGGTACTCCTGGCGGGCGTACACGCGGTCCAGCTTGCGCTGCCCGGCCTGCGAGAGGTCGGCGCCGCGCTCGTCGAAGAACATGATGTCGACGGAGTCGGGCACCCCCGGGGTGGTGCGGATCATCACGCCGCCGGCGCTGCCGCGTGCGGTCTGCTGGCGGGCGACGGGCAGCGGCACGTTCTCCAGGTCGCGGACGTCGATGGCGCTGGCCTGGAGGGCGGAGATCACGGCGCGCTTCAGGGCCCTGGCGCCCCGGGAGTGGTCGCGGGCGGTGGTGACCGTGGAGCCCTTCTTGAGGGTGGTCGCGTAGGCGCTGGCCAGCCGGACGGCGAGTTCTGGGGTGATCTCGACGTTGAGGATCCCGGAGACGCCGCGGGCGCCGAAGAGCTGGGCCTGCCCGCGGGCCTCCCAGATCACCGAGGTGTTGACGAAGGCGCCGGCCTCGATCGTCTTGAAGGGGTAGACGCGGACGTTGCCCTGGACGATCGACTCCTCGCCGACCAGACACTCGTCGCCGATGACGGCGCCGTCCTCGATCCTGGCGGCGCGCATCACGTCGGTGTTCTTGCCGATGACGCAGCCGCGCAGGTTGGTCTGGGGCCCGATGTAGACGTTGTCGTGGACGACGGCCCGGTGCAGGAAGGCGTCGGCCTTGACGACCACGTTGGAGCCGATGACGGTGTGTTCGCGGATCTCGGCGCCGGCCTCGATCTTGGCGTAGTCGCCGACGTAGAGCGGGCCGCGGAGCTTGGCGTCGGCGTGCACCTCGGCCCCCTCGGCGATCCACACGCCGGGCGAGATCTCGAAGCCGTCGATCTCGACCTCGACCTTCCCTTCGAGCACGTCGGCCTGGGCCTTCACATAGCTCTCGTGGGTGCCGACGTCCTCCCAGTAGCCCTCGGCGACATAGCCGAAAATGGGCTTGCCCTCCTTCATCAGCTTGGGGAAGACGTCGCCCGACCAGTCCACCGGGATATCGGGTTCGACATAGTCGAAAACCTCCGGCTCCATCACGTAGATGCCGGTGTTGACGGTGTCCGAGAAGACCTGCCCCCAGGTGGGCTTTTCCAGGAACCGCTCGACGCGGCCTTCGTCGTCCACGATGGTGATGCCGAATTCCAGCGGGTTGGGAACACGGGTCAGGCATACCGTGACGAGCGCACCGCGTTCACGGTGAAAACGGATGAGATCGGTGAGGTCGAAGTCGGTGAGCGCGTCACCCGAGATCACCAGGAAGGAGTCGCTGCGGAGCGCTTCCTCGGCGTTCTTCACACTTCCGGCCGTACCCAGTGGCTTTTCTTCGTGGGCGTAGGTGAGGTCCATCCCGAGCTCCTCACCGTCCCCGAAGTAGTTCTTGACGAGCGAAGCGAGGAACTGCACCGTTACCACGGTCTCGGTGAGCCCGTGACGCTTAAGAAGCCGGAGCACGTGCTCCATGATCGGGCGGTTGGCCACGGGCAGCAGCGGTTTCGGCATGCTCGCGGTCATGGGGCGAAGCCGGGTGCCTTCACCACCAGCCATTACGACGGCCTTCATATCGGAAGTGTCCTCCTTGGGGAGTCGACAGTCATACCGACTGCGCCCGTCTGGAGGGGCCCGGGCCCGGGGTGGCTCCCCGGAAATAGCGGCACGTGCGGGCGCCAGGCCCCTGCGACACTGCCAGGGCGAGCTCAGTCGGCCGTGGCATCCGCCCTCAGTAGGCGGCGGACCTGGACCACGTAGAGGATCCCTGCCCACCAGTACAGCGCTGTACCCCAGCCGGCGAACGCCCATCCGAAAATAGCAGCGAGTGATGCCACCCAGCTACTTCCGTCGCTGAGCAACAAGAGGGGAAAGGCGTACATCAGATTGAGGGTGGCGGCCTTGCCCAGGTAGTTGACCTGCGGCGGGGCATATCCGTGCCGGTCCAGGACGAAGACCGTGACGAGCAACATGAGTTCGCGGGCGAGCAGCAGCGCGGTCAGCCAGATCGGGAGGATCTCGCGCCAGGTCAGGCCGACCAGGGTGGAGAGGATGTAGAGGCGGTCGGCGGCCGGGTCGAGGACGCGGCCCAGCGCGCTCACCTGGTTCCAGCGGCGGGCGAGCTTGCCGTCGAGGTAGTCGCTCACTCCACTGGCCGCCAGCACGAGCAGCGCCCAGCCGTCGAGGTTGGGACCGTCGAAGACCGGCGACAGCACCAGCCACAGGAAGACGGGGACGCCCACCAGCCGCGCCATGCTCAGGATGTTGGGGATGGTGAGGATCCGGTGGGTCTGAACGCCTGATTCCTGGACCTCCACCCGGAAGCCTCCCGTGTTCCCCGTGTCTCCTACTGTGCGGGAGAACCCTACCGGGCGTCCGGATCCAGGAGAGCGGAGGGGCGTTGAGGTCGGAGGGCCGAACGCGGCGCCTTGGGCTTTGATGTGAGGTGCGGGCTTCGATGTGAGGTGCGGCCCGGCGGGTGTGGTCGCCGGGACGGCGTCGTGAGGCGGGTGAGATGGAGACCAGGCTGCAAGGGGTCGGCGTCAGCCGGGGCGTGGCCATCGGCGAGGTGCGCCACATGGGCACCGCGGTGCTCGAACCACCCGACACCCGGATCGAGCCGGCGCGGGCCGCGCGCGAGATGGGGCGCGCCAGGCAGGCCGCGGACGCGGTGGCCGCCGACCTGACGGCCAGGGGCACCCTCGCCGGCGGCGACGCCCAGGCGGTGCTCGAGGCGCAGGCGCTGATGGCGCGGGATCCCGAGCTGATGAGCGACGTGGAGCGGCGGATCGCCGCCGGCTCCACCGCGGAGCGGGCGGTCTACGACGGCTTCGCCGCCTACCGGGCGCTGCTCGCGGACGCCGGCGAGTATCTGGCGGGGCGGGTCGCGGACCTGAACGACGTGCGCAACCGGGTGGTGGCCAGGCTGCTCGGCGTGCCGATACCGGGGGTGCCGGACAGCGACGACCCGTTCGTGCTGATCGCGCGTGACCTGGCCCCGGCGGACACCGCGTTGCTCGACCCGGCGCTGGTGCTCGGGTTCGTGACCGAGGAGGGCGGCCCGACGAGCCACAGCGCGATCCTGGCCCGGGCCCTCGGGGTGCCGGCGGTGGTCGCGCTGCCGCGGGCCCTGGAGATCACCGAGGGCACGGTCGTCGCGGTCGACGGCTCCACGGGCGAGGTGGTGGTGAACCCGAGCGACGCGGAGCGGGCCGAGCTGGCCAGGGTGGCGGCCGAACAGCGGGCCGCGCTGACCTCGGTGACCGGCCCGGGCGCCACCGCGGACGGCCACAAGGTGCCGCTGCTCGCCAACATCGGCGGTCCTGTGGACCTGCCGGCGGCGGTCGGGGCGGGCGCCGAGGGGGTGGGGCTCTTCCGCACCGAGTTCCTCTTCTTGGAGGGCGCGCGGGGCCTGGAGGGCGAGGGCGGCGGTGAGCCGCCGTCCGAGGAGGAGCAGGCCGCCGCCTACCGGCAGGTGCTCGAGGCGTTCCCCGAGGGGCGGGTGGTGGTCCGGGTGCTGGACGCGGGCGCGGACAAGCCGCTGGCCTTCCTCAGCCCGGCCGACGAGCCGAACCCGGCGCTCGGGGTGCGGGGGCTGCGGGCGCTGCTCGCGCATCCCGACGTGCTCGACACCCAGTTGCGGGCGCTGGGCCGGGCCGCCGAGGGGCTGCCCTGCTATCTGGAGGTGATGGCCCCGATGGTCGCCGACCGGGCCGACGCCCGGGCGTTCGCGGACGCCTGTCGGGCGGCCGGGCTGGCGGCGAAGGCCGGCGCCATGGTGGAGATCCCCTCGGCGGCGCTGCGGGCGAGGTCGCTGTTGCGGGAGGTCGAGTTCCTCTCGCTCGGCACGAACGATCTGGCGCAGTACACGTTCGCCGCCGACCGGCAGGTCGGCGCCGTCTCCCGGTTGCAGGATCCGTGGCAGCCGGCGCTGCTCGACCTGGTGGCGCTGGCCGCCGAGGCGGCCAGGGCCGAGGGCAAGAGCTGCGGGGTCTGCGGGGAGGCGGCCGCCGACCCGCTGCTTGCGTGTGTGCTGACCGGGCTCGGCGTGACCAGCCTGTCGATGGGCGCGGCGGCGATCCCCTATGTGCGGGCCACGTTGGCCAAGCACACCCTGGCCCACTGCGAACGCGCCGCCGCGGCGGCCCGCACGGCGGACACCGCCGCCGCGGCCAGGGAAGCCGCCAGGGGCGTGCTCGCCGCCGAGTGACGGACGGCTGGCCGCCTGGCCCGCGGCCGGCCGGGCCACCGGGCGTCGGGCCGGTGGAGCCGGACGGGCGGCCGGCCGCCGGCTGACGGGCCGAGCCGATCCGGCAGCCGCCGGACGACTCGCCCGACAGGCCCGGGGGCCCGCGGCCCGGTGACGGGCCGGACGGACCCGGCAGCCGCCTGGACACCGGCCGACCAGGCCAAGGCCCTGGCGGCGCCAGCCGGTTCTCCGGTCAGCGGTCGGCACCAACGAGCGGGCGGACCGCCCCGCGCCGCCACACGGCCCAGCCGATGGCCCAGGGGCCAACGGCCCGATGGACACCCCGGCCCAACCCGAGGGCCGCCCGGCCGGCCCGCCGGGCCGGCGGGGAGCATCCGGCCGCCGACCGCGTACGGGGTCACCGGACCGCCGGGCCGGCAGGCCGGCGCGGTGTTCAGGGGCGCCGGCAGGCCGCCGGTGGGAGCTCGGGCGCGGGGAGGTAGGCGACGTCGGGTTCGGGTGGGATCGGTTCGCCGGTGCTGGCGTCCGTGCAGTAGGCCGCGAACACCTCGCCCGCCGTCAGCGGCCGTGGGTGGCCGCCGCGCAGGCCCCAGCCGCGCACCTCCTGGTCGCCGCCGGCCGGCGGCCGCGAGCGGAGCACCAGGCCGCCCGGCTCGCCGGTGGCGAGCCCGACCGCGAGCACCGTGCAGAGCGCCAGCGCCGCCGGCTCCGGGACCCGGAGCTCGCCGCCGGCGTCGATCTCGGCCGTCAACTCGGCGGCCAGCGGCCCGGTGTCGGGCAGCACCGTGGCGACCAGGTGGTGTGTGCCAGGGCCGACCCGCTCCAGCACGGCGGCCAGCAGCTCGGCGGACCGGCGGAAGGCGCAGCGGCTGAGCGGCGCGCCGCAGTGCTGGCAGCCGCCGGCGGCGGCCAGCAGGTCGCCGCCGAGCTCCCAGGCGTCGAGCCGCCGGCGGGCCGCCCGCAGTTCGGGGAGCAGCGCGGCCATCGGCTGCCCGGCGTAGGGCACGGTGGCGCCCTGCGCGGCGACCTCCGCCGTGTAGCGGGCGCGGCTGGCCTGCGAGTCCTGGGCGAGGCCCTCCCGCTCGCAGTAGTCGGCGAAGGCGGCCGGGTCGAACAGCGCGACGCTGGTGTGGCCGTGCCGGCCGGCCAGCGCGCGCAGCAGGGCTTCGGTGGCCCGCAGATAGCCGGCGTGGTCGGCGAACCCCAGGCCTGGGCAGCGGCGCCGCAGCAGCGCGAAGCCGGCCTCGTCCGCGACGACCGCGACCGTGCCGGCCGCCTCCCGCCAGCGGCCGCGCCGCGGCACCGCCGTGCCCCGCCCCGCGCGGCCCGCCGCCCCTCGGCCGTTCCTGACGCGCTTTCCGGTGTGTGCCATGCTTCCCCCTGGAATCGGAACCTCGTGGTCACCCACCGTAGTCGGCGCCACTGACAGTGGCCCGTTCCCGGCCGAGGCGCTCGAAGAAGCGGAGCAGTTCGAGGTCGTCGACGGAGCCGGGGTTCACCGTGGACTCGAGCGCCGCGCCCTGGAGCAGCCGCTTCACCGGCACTTCGAGGCGCTTGCCGGTGAGCGTGTGCGGCACCCCAGGCACCGCGATCACCTCGTCGGGCACGTGGCGCGGGGAGAGCCGTTCCCTGATGGTGCGGCGGATGCTGTCCCGCAGCGCGTCGTCCAGTGCGGCGCCCTCGGCCAGCCGTACGAACAGCGGCATCCAGTAGCCGCCGTCGGGCAGTTCGACGCCGACGACCAGGGACTCGCGGATCTCCGGGAGCCGTTCGACGGCCTCGTAGATGTCGGCCGAGCCCATCCGCACGCCCTGCCGGTTGAGCGTGGAGTCGGAGCGCCCGTGGATGACGACCGTGCCGCGCGCGGTGAGCGTGATCCAGTCGCCGTGCCGCCAGACGCCGGGGAAGGTGTCGAAGTAGGCGTCCCGGTACCGGGCGTCGCCCTCGTCGTTCCAGAACCTGACCGGCATCGAGGGCATCGGGGCGGCCACGATCAGCTCCCCCACCTCGTCGGTCAGCGGCCGGCCGGCCTGGGACCAGGCCCGCAGGTCGGTGCCGAGGCCGGGCGCCTGGAGTTCGCCGGTGTAGACCGGCAGGGTCGGCACGGCCCCGGCGAAGCAGCTGCACACGTCGGTGCCGCCGCTGACCGAGGCGATCCACAGGTCGGCGCCGGCCCGCTCGTGCAGCCAGCGGAATCCGTCGGGCGGCAGCGGCGACCCGGTGGTGGCGACGCAGCGGAGGGCGGAGAGGTCGAGGTCGCGGGCCGGGTGCAGGTCGGCCTTGGCGCAGGCCGTCACGTAGGCGGCGGAGGTGCCGAACAGGGTGGCCCCGGTGCGCTCGGCGACCCGCCACTGGGCGGCGGTGTCCGGGTACCCGGGGCCGCCGTCGTAGAGCACCACCGTGGTCCCGGTGAGCAGCCCGGAGACCAGGAAGTTCCACATCATCCAGCCGGTCGAGGTGTACCAGAAGAACCGGTCGTCGGGGCCGAGGTCGCAGTGCAGGCCGAGCTGCTTGAGGTGTTCGAGCAGGATGCCGCCCTGGGAGTGGACGATGGCCTTGGGCAGCCCGGTGGTCCCCGACGAGTAGAGCACCCACAGCGGGTGGTCGAAGGGCACCTGGTCGAACTCGGGCTCGGCGTCGGAGGCGGTGAGCGCGCCCCACTCCAGGGCGCCGGCCGGCGCCGGGGTCCCGAGCAGCGGCACGTGGACGACGGCGCGGAGCGTGGGCAGCCCGGCGCGCAGTTCGCCGACGGTCGCTGCGCGGTCGTGCGTCCGGCCGCCGTAGCGGTAGCCGTCGACGGTGATCAGCACGACGGGTTCGACCTGCTGGAACCGGTCGAGGACGCTGCGGGCGCCGAAGTCGGGGGCGCACGACGTCCAGACCGCGCCGATGCTGGCGGTGGCGAGCAACGCGACCGCGGCCTCGGGGATGTTGGGCAGATAGCCGCTGATCCGGTCGCCTGGCCGGACCCCGAGCTCGCGCAGCGCGGCGGCCAACGAGCCCACCTGGCGGCGTAGTTCCGCCCAGCTGACGGCCTCGGGCCGGTGGCGTTCGTCGACCCGCAGCAGCGCCGGCCGGTCGGCCAGGGCCGGGTCGAGGGCGGAACGGAGGGCGTGTTCCGCGTAGTTGAGGGTGGCGCCGGGGAACCAGCGGGCGCCGGGCATGCCGCGGTCCGCCAGGACGGACTGGTAGGGGGTGGCGAAGCGGACGTCGAACCAGTCGGCCACCGCGGCCCAGAACGCGTCCAGGTGGTCGACCGACCAGCGGTGCAGCGCGGCGTAGTCGGCGACCGGATCGTCGGAGGTGGGCGACGGCGCGCCGTGGTGGGCGGCGACGTGGGCGTGGAAGGCGGTGAGCCGGGCGCCGGCCGCCCGATCCCGGGTGGGGCGCCACAGGGGCGCGGGCTCGGTGGGCGGCACGGCGTGCGCGGCGGTCATGGCGGCTCCCGTCAGGTGGACACAACATCGCTGTCACGTGGCACGTCTGGGCGAGACGATGCCAGGTGGGCGACGTGCGCACCAGAGTGACGCGACACGGGGCCTGGCGAGCCGGTGGGCGGACGACGACGGCGGGCCGGGGCCACCCCCGTCGGTTCCGGGCCGCCGCCGTCATCGAGTCCGACGCCGGGCCGCCGGCGTCGGTTCTCGTCACCGGCACGTTGTCACGCTTTCGCGACGACGGCGGAGCACCGCGGAGATCTTCGGCACGAAGATGCCACCGCCGGCCGGGGCCGGCGGCTCACGGCATCGGGTTCAGGGCGTGCCGGGGCCGGGGCGCTGCGGGGTGGCGAGCAGCGGGCCGACGCGCTTGACCAGCAGCGTCAACTCGTAGGCCACCTGCCCGATGTCGGCGTCCGCCTCGGTGAACACGGCCAGGGCGCTGCGCGCGCCGGCGGCCGTGACCAGGAGGAACGCGTCGTCCAGCTCCACCAGGGTCTGCCGTACGTTGCCGGTCTCGAAGTGCCGGCCGACGCCTCTGGCGAGGCTGTGGAACCCGGATGCCACCGCGGCGAGTTGCTCGGCGTCCTCTCTGCCGAGCGAGCGCGAGGCGCCTCTTGGCAGGCCGTCGGCCGCCAGGATCAGCGCGTGCCGGATGCCGGGCACGCGCTCGGCCAGTTCGTCGAGGACCCGACCCAACTGCGCTGCGTCGGGTGGGGCGCCGCCGTGGGCCGCGGCCTCAGGTGCGGTCATCGGTCCTGCCTTACGGTGTTCTCGCGGTGATCTCGCCGCTTATGGGCTTACGACGTCTCGGTGGTGGGGTTCCGCGGCGCGGCGTTCGGCCGGTCGCCGTTCTGCTCGCGGCCGCGTTGCCAGCCGCGTTGGAGGGAGGCCATCCGGGCGCGGACCTCGTCCGCGTCCACGTCGGGCGGTGGCACGTCGGCGTCGGGGTGGTCGCCTGGCACGCCGTCGCCCGGGCCCGCGCCGCCGCCCTGGGGCGCGGGGCGGCGCACGCGCCTGGGCAGCCCGGTGCTGGTGCGCTCCTCGGCTGCCTGGGCGCGTGCCAGCGGGATGGGCGCCGGGGGCGCGGGATCGGCCTCGGGCGGTTCGCCCACCGGTCGGCCGTGGTCCGCGACGAGCACCGGGGTGCGGTGCCGCCTGGGCAGCTCGGGCGTGGCGGGCCGCCCGTCGTCCTCCCGGGCGGGGCCGTGCTCGGCGGAGTGGCCGCCGTGCTGGGACGGTTCAGGGCCCCTCGGCTCGGGAACGGGGCCGAGGACCACGTCGGGGGCGCCGACCGGCGCCTCGATCTCGATCGGACCGCCGCGCAGCGCGGGGCGTTCGGGCCGGCCGGGCAGCCGGTCGCGCTCGCCAGGCAGCTCGCGGGTCTCGGTCAACAGCTCGCCGGGGATCAGGGTGACGGCGGTGGTGCCGCCGTAGGGCGAGTCCCGCAGCGACACCTTGATGCCGTGGCGCTCGGCGAGCCTGGCGACGACGAACAGGCCGATCCGGTCGGTGTCGGACGGCTCGAACTCGGGCGGATCGGCGAGCCGGCGGTTGGCGTCCCGCAGGGCGTCGGCGGTCATGCCGAGGCCGCGGTCGTGGATCTCCAGGGTGAAGCCGTGCGGCACCCGCTCCCCGTCGACCTGCACGGCGGTGTGCGGGGGCGAGAAGACGGTGGCGTTCTCCAGGAGTTCGGCGACCAGGTGGACGAGGTCGGCCACCGCGCCCCCGGAGACGGCGAGGGCCGGCAGCCGGCGGACCTCGACCCGCTCGAAGTCCTCGACCTCGTCGACGGCGGCCCGCACCACGTCCATCAGCTGCTCCGGCTTGCGCCACTGGCGGGCCGGGGCCGCGCCGGACAGCAGCACAAGACCGTCGGCGTGCCGGCGCATGCGGGTGGCGAGGTGGTTGAGGCGGACGAGGTCGGCCAGGTTCTCCGAGTCGGCGGTGCGCCCCTCGAGGCCGTCGAGCAGGCTGAGCTGACGGTGCAGCAGGACCTGGCTGCGGCGGGCCAGGTTGACGAAGACCTCGGACATGCCGCGCCTGGTGTGGGCGCGCTGCACCGCGGCGGAGACGGCCTCCCGCTGGAGGGTGTTGAGCGAGTGGCCGATCCGGCCGAACTCGTCGGGGCCGTACTCCAGGCGCGGTGCCTCGGTCTCGACGTCCACGTGCTCGCCGGCCGCGAGCCGGCGGGTGACGCCTGGCAGCCGGACCTCCGCCGCGTCGGTCGCCTCGCGGGCGAGGCCGCGCAGGTCGCCGCTGAGGTCGCGGCCGACCCGGAGGGCGACGGCGGCCGAGACCATCACGGCCACCAGGCCGAGGCCACCGAGCAGCCAGGCGCGGACCGCGGCGTCCGAGGTCGCGGGGTCGAGCCGGTCCTGGTAGCGCTGGTCGGCCTCCCGGCCGAGTTCGGCGAGCTGGTCGAGGGCGGAGGCGCCGGTCTCCTGCCAGGTGTCGGCCCGGACGGCGGCGGTGCTCCCCTGGAGCAGGCTCTCCTCGGCGGAGGCCAGGATCCGGCCGGTGCCGCTCTCCCAGAACGCCTCGTGCGCCTGCCGGTCCTCGAGCGTGAGGTCGGGGAGGTGGGTGTCGTAGGCCAGCTCGCGCTGCGCCATCCGGTCGGCGAGGGCCCGGAGTTCACTGTCGCTGGTGCGCCCGGCGGCCAGCGCGCCGGCGATCAGGGCGTCCTCGGCGGACAGGGACTCGCGGGCCTGATCGAGGCCGACGACGGCGCGGCCGTGCCGGTCGAGGTCGGGGTCGTCGACGGGCTGGAGCGACGACCGCACCCGGAAGGCGAGGTCGACGACGGCGCCGTAGGCGTCCAGGGCGCCGGTGCGGGAGACGGTGTTGCTCTCCACCTGGCCACGCAGCTGGTCGAGGCCGTCCAGCGCGGACAGCATCCGGTCGAGGCGCTCGCGGGCCGACGCGCGCAGGCCGCCGCGGGCCTCGTCGGCGCCGTGCCTGGCCAGGGTGGCCGCCTGGTCCGTCTCCTGCCTGATCTCCCGCAGTTCGCTGAGCGAGTCGGCCCGCCGGGGATCGCCGAGGTAGACGAGGGTCTGGCGGCGCTCGCGCTGCACGGCCAGGGCCACCTCCCGGGTCGGATCGCCCAGGGCCGAGGCGGCGTCGGACGCGGCGCCGACGGATCTCGCCTCGCCGACGGCGTCGGTGGCCGCGAAGGCCCAGACCGACACGAGCGACAGCAGGGGCACCAGCACCAGCGCGCCCGTCTTCCGCCGGATCGACTTGCCGCGAAAGCGCATGCCCTCCCCTTGGTTTCCGTGCGGCGGCGCGGGGGTTCCCGCCGACCGCCAGCGCGAGCCTACTACCGGTGCCCTGGCCGCCACCCGGGTATCGGCAGGGTGGTGGGCGGAGTTGACCCGACGCGGAGCGCCCCATCCTGGCCCGTGGTCCGATGGCCCGCAAGGCGTTCTACCATGGATGGGGAGGACATATCTGCGCATCTTTGGCGGGCAGGGAGCGAAGCCGGAGTGTACGCGAGACCCCGCATGCCGGATCCGGTGCGTGCCGCCGCCGTGCGTGCCGTCATCATCATCGCACTGACGCTCACTCAGGTGGTGGTCGTGTTGCTCTGCACCCTGGCCGGCTCCTGGCTGGCCATGCCGATGGCGCTGTCGTCCATCGGGAGCACGATGGTGGCCACCTGGGCGGTGCTCGACATCTGGATCACCCGGCAGGCCTGGCGGCAGCGGGACGGCGTGGTGTCGGTGCCGAGCAGCGCCGCGAGGCGCCGGCCGATGGGGCGTCAGTGAGCCTCTCCCGCGCGGGGCTTGCGGAAGACCCGGGTGGCGGTGATCTCGCCGTGCACCGGCTCGGCGGCCGGGTCCTGCTGGGGCAGGCCAGGGCGCAGGTGTTCCTCGACGCTGATGTACTTGAGCCCCGCGCGTAGGTCGGCGTCGTTGCGCAGCCGGATCACCAGTGGGAACTCGGCCAGCGCCGTGGTGTCGAACAGGCCGGTGGTGTAGAGGAGTTGGACGCCGAGGGCGTCGGCCACCGCGCGTTGCAGCTCCAGCAGGTAGGTGGCGTTGGCCCGGCCGATCGGGTTGTCGAGGAAGAGGGTGCCGGCGTGCCGGTGCCGGTCGCGGCCGCGGTCGTTGCCGCGGAGCGCGGCCATGGTGCAGTAGAGGGCGATGGCCGCGGTGAGCAGCTGGCCGCCGGAGAACACGTCGCCCATCTGCCCGACCGGGACGCGCTCGGCGCGCAGCACGGCGTCCGGCTTGAGGATCTCGACGCGCACCCCCTTCGGCGCGAGCGCGGCCTGCACGCCGCGCAGCAGCAGGGAGACGCCGTCGCGGCGCAGATCCGAGTTCTTGCGGACGGCGGCCCTGGTGGTCTCGTCGATGACCTCGCCGAGCCGCTCGGTGAGGGTGGCCTGGTCGGGGTCCTCGAAGCGGATGCGCAGGAACTCCTGTCCCGACCACTCGCCGAGCCCCTCGGGCAGCCGGGAGAGCCGCTGGGCCGAGCGGAGGGTGGCCAGCGCCGACTCCACCAGGCCGCGCAGCCGGTCGACGATGCCGTCCCGGTTGCGCTCCAACTGTTCGAGCTCGTCGGTGAGGACGCGCAGCCTGGGGGCGAACGCCTCGGCCCAGGCGGCGGCGTTGGCGGGCAGGGCCGCGGCCGGCAGCTCGCGGATCTGCTGCCTGGCCGGGGTGCGCACCTGCTCGTAGCGGGTGGAGTTGGCGTGCCTGACCAGCCGGTCGCCGGCCTCCGCCACGGCGGCCTCGGCGGCGACCAGGCCGCCGGCGTGGGTGCGCAGGGCCCGGCGGGCGTCGGCGGCGGCCTGGCGGGCCTCGGCGAGGCCGCCCTGGTAGGGCTCGGCGGGAGGTTCGGCGGCCGTCTCCCCCGCGTCGGCCGAGGCGGCGCCGGGGGCCGGATCGCGGAGCTGGTCGCGGAGCGACGCCGCCGTCTCCTCGAAGCCGCCGGCGGCCTCCTGGGCGGCGCGGTGGTCGCGCAGCAGGTCCTCGTGGGCGGCGACGGCGGCGGCGTGGGCGTCCTCGTGGGCGGCCAGCTCGGCGGTGGCGGCGCGCAGCAGGTCCTTGGCGCCGGCCGCGTCGGCCGGGATCCGCTCGGCCGGCAGCTCGATGTGCGCCTCACCTTCGGCGGGGGCGAGGCGCTCGGCCTCGCCGCGGAGCCTGCCGAGCTGTTCGCTGGCGGTGGAGGCGCGGGACTCCAGCAGCTGCACCAGGGACTCGGCGCGGGCGGCGGCGGCCTGCCTGGACGGGCCGTCTGCACCCTCGGGGCCTTCGAGGAGCCGGGCGGCGCGGGTGCGGACCTTGTTGCTCAGCCGGTCGAGCGCGGCGAGCGCGGCGCTCTCGTCGCCCTCGGCCCGCGCCTGCTCGGCCCGCAGGTCGGCGCCGACGCCGACCTTCTCGTACAGCTGGGAGGCCGAGCGGTACGCCTCGCGCAGCGCCGGCAGGGAGGGGGAGCCCGCGGCCGGCGCCGACTCGTGCTCGCCCTCGTCCGGGACGCCGCTGACCTCGGCGCGCTCGGCACGCAGGGCACGGGCGGTGCGCCGGGCGTCGTCGGCGACGCGCTGCACGGTACGCCGGTCCTCGTCGGCGGCGCGGGCCCGCTCCAGCTGGCCGGCGGCGGCCTCGGCGGCCTCCGCCGCCTCGACGCCCAACTCCCTGAGCCTGGTGCGCCAGCGGGGGCGCTCGCGGAGCCGGAAGGCGAGCCCGGCCAGCGCGTCGGCGGCGCGACGGGCGTGCTGGGCGGCTTCCTGGCACTCGTCCCTGGCGCCGGCGGCCTGGGTGGCGACCTCCTCGGTCCCGGCGCGCGCGGCCGCGGCCTCGACGAGCTGCCCGCCGGCCGCCTCGGCCT